>NZ_DAONKG010000172.1:0-5329 GCF_035406105.1 Methanospirillum sp. | reverse complement strand
CGGAGATCTCATTTTAATTTTTTTTAACTTGTCTCAAGGATGATACGGCCCTGTGCCATGATCCTGACCTGCCCGCCACTTTCAGAGACGACAATACCAATTGCCTTGGTCTCCTGTGTTATTGCTGCAACCGATACATGACGGGTCCCAAACCCTTTTGAGAGCTGAACATTACTCGTATCAATGGAAATGTACCTACCAGCCGCTTCAACCGTCCCGTCCTCCCTGATGACAAAGGCACCATCAAGCAGTGCGAGCTCTTTAATATTTTCCCTCATGTCCGGGTTGGTAATCTTCCGTTCCTCTGGAGAGTGACCGGCCAGAGGGTTGAGAATCAGCTGTCGGGATCGCAAAAGAACTGCATCGCTGTCACCCAGGATAAAGGCGGTTCCGACAGGTTTGCCTTCTCTCCCTTCCCTGGCTATCTCAATAGCCAGCCGGATCACCTGCATGCAGATGTCCATATCACAGGGGTAATAATCGGCTATCTGTTCAGCAATTGTCTGCAACTCCTCATCAGTAACCGGGCCTGATGACGATCTAGACAGAACTACCGGTCCTTCCGGAGCCGGACGTCTGCGTATGTGATACATCACAAGAACGCTGATAATAAGACCCCCGACACCTGTTCCAATGAGAACCCAGAAGAGCGGCCCTGACAGGAATAAAATTTCACCTGGTGGTGGGGGGACGTCAAGCGGACTAATATTTGAACTTACCGGCTTTGTTGCATTCCTGTTTTCAGAGAAATACCCTGGATTAATGGTAAGCAGGAACCGGTACGAATCATACGCTTCATCATACATCCCCTGTTTCTCATAACAGACCGCACGGTGATACCAGGCATCGGCATAATAGGGATCACGGGCAATAGCCTTCTCAAACTCGGTAAGTGCAGCCGGGCAGTTCCCGACGTCCTCATACGCCCGTCCCCACTGGAAATAGGTCTCTGCAGTCTCGTTATTTCCGGTATCGGTACTGACTGGTGATGGGGTAGGGGTCCCTGTCCCGAACGTCGTGATGACCGGCCGTACCGTCGGGCTTTGGACCGGTGGATAAGTCGGCGAAACACCCGGTTTCGGGTTTTCAACCGGAGGTTTGACTGCCGGTTCTTTGGTATGAATCGGAGCAATTGTCGCCTTTGTTGTTGTTTCTTCCAGTGGAACCGGTATAGTTACCACAGGAGTAAGCACATCATTTCCAGGAACAGGCGTTTCGGCAAAAGAGGGCTTGATCACCGACAAGCATGCCAAAACAACGATAAACACCATCAGGTACCGGTACCAGGAGATGGTGTTCATAGTAGTACTAAGGTGCTGATGGGTGATAAAGATGTAACCGGAAGGATGTGTCATTTTGGGGACTATAAAGGTATTTCTTCAGCAGGTAATAGTGAAAAGAAAATGAAAGGGTCTGAAAACAGGTTTACCCGACCTTAGTAAACCCTGCAATGATGGTATGATCCCGTGTGACATTTGCAAATAGATATTCAGGAGCTGGATCAACATTGGAACCGTCGATGAGCAGATACTCAATTTCATGACCTTCATACGGAGTTACCACAAAGGTGATATCTTCACCGGCCATCACTTCAACCGTTCCCTCAGGAAAGATTGCTCCCCCCGGACCCGCATATGCAGTTACAGTATGGCCGGGCACAAGTTTTCCAGCGGCATTTTCAATTACAATCCGGCCGGCAGGGGTATCAGTCCCATTCACATCCCTGGGTTCAGGAAGATATGGTAAAACCGGCGGGGTGACCGGAAATGGTGTTGTGTTGTTTTGAGTCGCTGCTGATTCATTCACGGTCAGTACTGATGCCGGTGCAGCCATCTCTGGAAGGATTAGGACGGCTGGATTATTGAGAGCGGGTGCCGCATGCGTGGTATTTTCCGTCACCGGATGTTCGGTCGTATTGACTGCAATCATCACCGTCTCATCAGCAGCAGGATACCGGTCAATAGATCCTTCTGCACTGGTCTCATTCTGAACCAGGACTTTCCATGAGGTATATAACCGGAGGTCAGCCGGGACCGGGACTGAAAGGCTTGATGTCATGACGGTATCAAGGACTACCTCCTTGAGGGTGTTTGTGATGAGCACAACCCGGCTTTCCGGTTTTAGACCGGTAAAGAGAAGATAGCCATTCTTTACTTCCTCATTCGTCACCTGCGTCCCGTTTGTGGTTGTATTGGTACTGATCACCGTGCCATTCTCATCCTTTACTCTGACTACCTCTGAACCAAGTGCCGAGAAGACTGATTCTTCCTCCTGATGCTCGTTCTGGACAGAGATCGGGGGGGTTGAGGACTGACGTACCGGCGACGTATTCACGGTTTCATTGATTGTTGTATTCGACAGATCAGATTCTGACTGATTCACCTCTTCAGCCTGAAATTCCAGGGAAGTCTCATTCGTCGCCACGTTCTCTTCTTCTGATGTGTTATTAACATCAAAGCCCGCTTCCTCTCCTGATTCTGATGAGACCTGTTGAGCCGGTTCAGGAGTTGGAGCAGGAGCATTCTTATCGGTATTTGTCAAGGGGAGATAGTCAATATTATAGGAGTTGATCTCGAAGGGTTTGTCACCGATTCCATACCCATCCTCATCCGGGACGGTATCAGAAAACCCGTCAAGGCCAGGTGCAGAACCCCAGTAATTCCCACCCTTATACGGCCCGCCCAGAATATTAACGCCCACCTCAAGAGTAGTATTCCAGACAATATCACTGCTGATATCATCCACGGAGATATTATTCACACTTCCAAAGTAGTTGTTATAGATCTTCGCTCCCCTGACACCATTTCCTATGACTACCACCGGACCGGTGCTGGTTTTCGAGAAGTTATTATCAGTAATTACAGAATCTGTGGTACTTTCAATCTGGAGTGCAGCATATTTATTATCGCTGATTCCATTTTTGGTGATGGTAATTCCGGATGAATCGATAACCTGTACTCCATAGACATCACAGGTAGTGATGGTATTATCATGCAGGGTGACATCGGTTGTCTTCATTACAATAATGCCCACACCGTTGTTTTTCAGGATATTCTTCTGAACCGTGACCTGACTGGATGTCTGTTCGATATTGATTGCCTTTGAGCAGTCCCGAATCAGATTGTCAATGATTGAAATGACATCAGAGTACTCGATATGTATACCGGTCGGGCAATCGAGGATGTCCAGATTTGATACGACATTGGTATCCCCCTCTTTCCCCTTCACGTACTGGTAGCTCACCCCTGAGTTCCAGTCTTCCAGTTTCAGATTTTTTATCGTGACATTCGTTATCGAACCACCAAATTTGTTCACATAAATACCAACTGAGTTATCACGCTGGTCACCGCCCAGAAAATGCCCCTGGCCGTCAAGCACGACATCTGATGCCTCGATCCTGATGCCATATATATCAGTTATCCCTCGTGCATCGGCAGTCAGCTCATACATTCCTGGTGATGTAATCACCGCAGGAGCAGTTATTGGCTGAGCTGTACACGATACACAAAGCGCACTTATAAGTACCAGGATGAAACATCCCAAGGTTTGGAATTTTATTCCTGACATCACAACACCTTCCCCTTCTTCCGGATCACCAGCTTCGTGAATCAGAAGAATCTCGTTACTCTTGTTTATGAAAGGAAGCCTATAAGGTTCTCGTATAAAAGGTCAGATTTTTTAGAGATTTACCCTTCAGTCCCAATAATATTTCCTCAAATAGAAAAGAGAAGTCATGATGATTTTATCATGTAAATAGAATATTTTTTCATGAATTTCAGATATTTGCAGATTTTTTGTATTATCCCATTCGCATAAGTTCCCTGACGACCCTGATGTTCTCTGCATCCCCGCGCCGATCATCAACCGGTGTCTCGCAGATACAGGGAATTTTTGAAAAACCAGGATGCAGCAAGACTGACCGAATGCCAGCTTCACCTAAGTTTCCCATACCGATATGTTCATGACGGTCAAGCCCGCTTCCAAGGTCACCTTTCGCATCATTCAGATGAATCAGATGCAATGATGACAGTCCGATCGCATCCTGAATCTGGTCTGCGACTTCACCTACCGATTCTGGATCCCGGAGATCATATCCTGCTGCAAAGGCATGACAGGTGTCAAAGCAGATACCAAGTCGTGATTGCTGCTCACATCGTCCAAATACGTCTGCAATATCCTCTATTGTGCTCCCCACAGAATTCTGTTCGCCTGCAGTATTTTCAAGCAGGAGTATGGTGCCGGATTTGCTGCCGGCAAGAGCAGTATCAATAGCAGAAACAACGCGTGTCCGTCCGGACTTTCGATCATCGCCGGCATGACCAAGATGCGTGACAAGATAGGGAATCTGCAGAATGCCGCATCGATCAAGCTCCATGCGCAATGCCTGCACTGATCTCTCATACATTACCGGTTTCTCACCGGCCAGATTGGGCAGATAAGAGATATGAGCAAATACAATTCCTGGACTGAACTCTGCTGCCTTCCTGATAAATGCATCTGTATCGTGTTCACTGATCGGTTTTGCCTGCCATCCACGAGGGTTTTTTGTAAAAATCTGCATGCAATCGCATCCGCGTTCACGTGCCCGGTCAAAAGCATACGGAAGTGAACCGGCAATAGAGACATGAACACCTACCTGTCGCTTCATCATGATATTCATGGATGAATGAGAATTGTCTTCTCTTCCAGATAATGAAGGAGGGCATACCTGCCATTTTCCCGTCCAAGACCGGACGATTTCATGCCGCCAAACGGAACTTCAGGAGGAATCCGAAGATGCTGATTTACCCAGACTATTCCGGCATCAAGATCCTGGATTGCCTGATTTATTGTTCTCATATCATGGGTCCAGATGGAGGCACCAAGGCCATACCGTGTCGCATTTGCATGTTCAATGGCATCAGAGAGGGTGTCAAAGACTGATACCGGAAGAACAGGACCAAACACCTCTTCCTTCATAACCGGTGCATCAGGATCAACATCAGTCAGGATAGTCGGCAGATAAAAATTGCCATACTGATATGGAGGGGTATCTGGAATATATCCACCGGCCAGTATAGTTCCCTGGTTGTTATCAACAGTGCCCTGAACAAGGGAGTGTACATTCTCCCGCTGCCTGATAGTATGAAGAGGACCCATATCTGTACCGGTCTTGAGACCATCCCCTACCACAAGTTTTCCGACCAGTTCCTGGACACGGTGTATGAACGAATCATATATTCTGCTATCGACAAACACACGTTTGATGGCTGTGCAGGTCTGACCACAGTTAAAGAACCGGCCTGATACCGCACCCTTTGCTGCAGCCTCAGTGTCTGCATCATGGCAG
>NZ_DAONKG010000171.1:0-5387 GCF_035406105.1 Methanospirillum sp. | reverse complement strand
TATTGCCGCTGATGTCTGTTCTGTTGCCGCGGCTGATTCCAGTGCTTCTTCAGATGCTTTTGTCACATGCCGTTCCAGTTCATGCACACTTGCGGTGATCTCTTCAACCGCTGCCGCCTGCTCCTCTGCCGATGCAGCAACAGAGGATGTATTCTCTGAAATATTCTGGATTTTTTTAATTATCTCTGAAAATACCTCCAATGTCGCGGAGACCGCAGTATTGCCTGATGTGACCTCCTCTGATGACCGATGCATAGCCGCTGTTGCGTTATCTGACTGCTTTTGCAGGTTCTGAATCATTACTGCAATTTTTTCTGCAGATTTTTGTGATTCAACAGCCAAGGATTTTACTTCATCAGCAACGACTGAGAATCCTCTTCCTGCCTCACCTGCCCGTGCGGCTTCAATCGCTGCATTTAATGCAAGAAGGTTTGTCTGCTCTGAAATATCACTGATAAGTCTGACGATCTGACCTATCTGTTCCATCTGAACAGACATCTCATTCATCGTCCTGCTACTCTCCTCAATTGAACTGATGATATGCTGCATCCCCTCATCTGCCTGCCGTGCAAGGTCTGCACCCTTCGATGAGAGCTGATTTGTTGTATGAGAGAGGGTTGCAACAGTATCGGTCATCTCTGCCACATGGGATATATTCACCGAGAGATCATTCATCGCCCGCAGAATTTGGCTTACTCCGTTCAGACTGGTCTCTGCAAGTGCACTAACTTCTTGTGAACTCTCTGCAAGTCTGGAAGAACCAGCCGATACTTCTTCCACCGCTGCATTTGTCTCCTCAATACTGGCAACAACCGATTCTATCTCTTCTTTTACCATTTTGACTGATGCTGAGGTTTGTTTTCCTATCTTATTCAACGCATCCCGGAATTTTAGAAAAGCTCCTGATACGGAAATCTTTGGGTCAAAGACAGCGGTATAATCACCGGAGGCATACCTGTCTGCAAGAGCGATCGCACCGTTAATCGGGTTAATGACCGCATCAAGGGTCTCATTCACCGATCTGATTATCTCCTGGTACTCCCCCTGAAACAGGTTCATATCACCTCGTACACTGAGATCCCCGGCGGCTGCACGATGGGAGAGATCGGTAACCATCCTGCTCATCTCACTGATGGTATCCCGCATGGTTACCATCGATCTCCCAAGAATATCCCGGTCAGAAGCGACCGGAATAAAAACACGGAGATCACCGGCAGCAATACCGTCTGCGGCAAGCGCTTTTCCCTGGAGGCTGGAGAGCATTCTTCGAAAAGAATCCGCTAGTCTTCCAATCTCATCGCTGCGGATAATCGTTATCTCATCACCCAGTTCACCCTCCGCGATGGAATCAGCATACGCCGATATCTGCTCAATCGGGCGTGAAATCCCTTTTGCTGCAAAATACAAAAGGATTAATCCGAATAGGGTTACGAATGAGCCGATAATGACCAGAATAAAACTGTTCATCCGTGCCTGCTTCGTTGCAACATCGACCGGCACCGTGGCGATGACAGACCAGGGCTGGCCTGAATTTCCTGCAGGCACCGGACTGTATGCAATAAAGGTTCCGTTCTGTTCAAACACATCTTGTTTCCCTGCCTGAATATTCGCAATAATCTCATCCGCATCAGCAGACAACGGAATATCAGCGTCTTTCAGAGGCTTTCCGACACTCTCCGGATACCCGGTCACTCCAGTCACGATACCGTCATAAGAGATGAAATACACCTTTCCTTCCCCTGTATACGTATCAAGAGTATCCGCAAGCCCCTGGACCTCCTCAAGGGGTACATCAACCCCGGCAATTCCGAAGAACTGGTTGTTTATAATGATGGGAACCACGACGGACGAGAGGAGTATCTCCCGACCCTGTATCTCCCAGGGATACGGAGGAGTGATATACTCCCTGCGGGTGTTCTTTGGAACCTGATAATATTCACTCCCTTCTTCTCCGGCGTTATAATTATAGATCTTGTCAAGCACCGGCTTTCCTGAAGAATCTCGTGAATAATATGCCATGAACCGCCCGGATTCGTCAGTCCCCGGTTTGTTCCTGAATGCAGTATCATCCCCTTCCCAGACATCAGGTTCAAGGGCAATGTATATCCCGTTATATTCTGGGTATGCATTCATCAGACCCAGGATCATCCCCTGAAATTCTTCCCGGGAGGGTTTCTTTCCTGACTGGACAGCTCCGGTCACCGAATGTGCAAGGGTCCGGTCGATGATAAACGCCTCATCCATGAACTCTTTCAGATTCACGGATTTTTCTGATGCGACTGCTTTAACGGTGCTTAATGAACCATCAACGGATATTGAGTACAGCGATATACTGGCATACCCGATTATGGCAGCAGAGACAATAAGTAATGCAACAGCCCCGAAGAATAATATTTCATGTCGGATTGACCGGAAAGACAGATACTTCATGAAATCTTCTACGCCGGTCTCGATAATTAAGGTAGCTCCTGTCTTATCATGAGAGCAGCATGGTGCCTAAAAAGCAAAAATACTCTTCCCTGAGTGGATACCAGGGATGCACCAGCCGTGAGCATATATTCGTACCGAAAGTTGTTTATATCCCCTGTCCTGATACTCTCTGCAGGGAGGACGGTATATCCCTGGGGTTTATTTAAGTCAGACAACGTTCGGATTATCACAGACAAACCATCATGAACCGTACTATCAAAAAAGATATCATCTGTATTCTTCTTGTGATACTTCTGGGTGCCGTAGTCCCGGTTCATGCGTTCAATACCACACCTACTTCTCCGGTTCTGGTCAGGGCCGATAATAACTATCCGCCATACGAATTTGTTGATGAGGATGGGAACCCGGCCGGATTTAATATCGATCTCTTCCGGGCTGTTGCGGATGTGATGAATATTCAGGCCGTCATCCAACCCGGTCCATGGAATGAAGTACGATCAGCACTTGAAAACGGGACCATTGATATGCTCACCGGGATGTATTACTCACCTGAACGGGCACAGTATGTTCGGTTTTCAACCCCTCATATCGTCGTATCGCATGCACTTTTCGTCCGGAAAGGTTCATCAGTCCGTAGTCTGGATGATATCTGGAACCGGTCGGTTATAGTGCAATCCGGTGATATCATGCATGATTTTGCCCGTGCTCATACCGATGCGAGCCATATCATCCCGGTAGAAAATCAGAAAGAGGCGCTGATTCTTCTCTCATCCGGTCATTATGATTGTGCCCTTCTTGGAAAGTTACAGGCACTCTACCATGCGGACCAGCTGGGAATAACGAATGTTGAGTCTGTAGGGCCCCCGATAGAGCCCAGATATTATTGTTTTGCCGTACGGATGGAGGATGAGCACCTGCTCAGTCAGCTCAATGAAGGACTTGCCATAGTCAAAAAGTCCGGGACCTATGATGCTATCTATCAGAAATGGTTCGGGGTGTATGAGGAAAAACAGGCGTTTGCTATCCTGTTTCCGATATTGCTGTGGATAATCATACCACTTGGAGGAGCAGTTTTTCTCATCCTTCTCTGGAACTGGTCGTTGAAACGGCAGGTTACAAAAAAGACAGAAGATCTCAGAAAGGAGCTGGATTACCGTCTCTCCATAGAGTCTGCACTGGTGGAGAGTGAAGAGAAAATCCGTACCGCTCATGAGGATCTGCATGGTGCATACCGGCAGCTTGCTGCCACAGGAGAGGAACTGCGTCATAATAATGATGAACTGAATCGGAATAAGGCAGAATTACAGCGTATTAACACGTTCCTGAAAACCCTGCTGGACACCTCATTTTATGGGATTCTTGTGGTGGGACCTGACCGGGAGGTTTTGTACAATAATCCACAGTTTTTTGATATCTGGGATATCCCGTCCGAGGTGCGCCAAACGAAATCAGATGCGGTATTACTTGATTCGGTCCTGGAAAAACTGGCAGAACCGGATATATTTCTCAGAAAAGTGGAGGAACTGTATGCCCATCCGGATGAAGTCAGTTTTGATGAAGTGATTTTTACGAACGGAGTAGTTTTGGAACGGTATTCATCGCCGGTTACCGGGCCGGATGGAACACAGTATGGCCGGGTCTGGTATTTCCTTGATATCACGGAACGGAAGAATATGCAGGATGCTCTTTCCAGAACAACAAAAAAACTGAATATGCTCAATGCCATCACACTTTCAGATATTCAGAATACCATTTTTACATTAAGCGGGTATCTGGATCTGGAAAAGGAGGCTGGATGCGATGAATCAGACAGGCGGTTTTTGGAAAAGGAGATTGCACTGGTCAGAAATATCACAGAATCACTGACATTTGCCAATTATTATCAGAATCTTGGATTAAAGCCACCGAGATGGCAGAATGTGTATCAGAGTTTTCTCTTTGGCATATCACATCTTGATTTCTCTCATATCTCCCGGAATATCGATGTTGATGATCTGGAAATATTCGCAGATCCCCTTCTTGAGAATGTGTTCTTCACCTTTGCAGAGAATGTCATTTTGCACAGCAAAGGTGCAACGCAGATCTCTCTGACATTTTCTGAAATACCGGACGGGGTAGTTCTGGTTTTTGAGGATAATGGCGTTGGGATACCGTATGAGATGAAGGAGAAGATATTTGAGCGGCAGTATGAGAAAAAAAGAGGAATTGGTCTTTTTCTGACCAGAGAGATATTGTCAATTACCGGTATTACCATCCGGGAGACCGGGGAACCTGGAGCCGGGGCACGATTTGAGATGCTTGTACCGAAAGGAAAGTACAGACTGAATACCCGAAAGGATGACAGCGGTAATCAGTCTCCCCCGGTAGAGAGGTGACGTGAATGCCCATTGAAAAAAGGTGGAATGTGTTATTTTTTCCCCGGCATCTTCAGGAAATACAGGGCATTGTCTGCGTACCTGACCGGATCCACATCCCCTCCGGCATGGGGGAGATCTGAAAACCGGATCAGCCAGGACCCGTTTATCTTCCCTGCCATACGGGCCGACAGGATATCCGGTGTTATGGTATCCTGTGTTCCGACAACAAGCATGACATCAGTATCAATCTCATGCAACCGGTTCCATGTCCCATTCCATGCAAGGATGGCTGATGCTTCGTCCCGAAGGCCCTGGGGAGCGGCAGGATCTGATACGATTGACTGAGCGTAGGTATGCAGTTCCTGCATTTCTGGTATGCTGATGCTGTATGAGGATGAGTCCAGAATCATCTTTCTGACCCGTCCGGGCGTATTGAGAGCCATCTCCTGGGCAATAAACGAACCCATGGAGGTGCCATAGATGTGCATACTGTCATATCCAAGGGCTGCGATCAGATCTGCTGCATCTTTGGCATAGAGTGGGATCGTCGGGGTTTCATTCCCGAAACTGCTCTGTCCCATTCCCCGGTGATCATAGAGA
>NZ_DAONKG010000170.1:0-5429 GCF_035406105.1 Methanospirillum sp. | reverse complement strand
GATATGGGATATCCGGGATATCAGGTCCGCATGCTCTCAGAAGTGCAGGGGCAATGGTAGCAATGACTCCATCATAGGGTTCCCCGTTCACCAGCCATCCCTGCTCTTCCCGTGACAGCTGAAGAACCGGGGTATTGGTTCTGATCTCACCCCCATACTGCCGGATTTTCTCTGACAACCGGTCTATGAATGATGAAAATCCCCGCTCAAGGTACCCAAGCCGCTCTCCTCCGGTCCCCCGGTCTGAACGGATGGCAACTCTGCTCACGACCCATGCGGCAGATATGGTATCTGCATTCTGACCAAACTTGGAATTGAGGAGTGGTCTGAAGAATGAGCGGTATATTCTCTCTCCAAGCTGTCCGGTGAGGAATTTTTCTGCGCTGATGGTATCAAGCTGTTCAGGATCATACGATGTGATCTTTTTCGTGAATAGTGCGAGCCTGAATTTGTCAGCGATGGTCAAATGAGGGTACCGGAGAATCTCAAGAGGTGTGGTAAGCGGATATATTCGCCCGTTCTGATAGGTGCCAGTAGATCCGTTTAACCATAAAATCTTCTCTTTCAGACCTAATTCTTCTAAAAGATGTAAAAAATGAGTGTCTCCTGAAAAGAAATGGTGATAGAATTTCTCAATTGCATAGCCCTCCCGGTGATATGATGAGAGTAGGCCGCCTATCTCTGCTGACTTTTCGTAAATTGTAATTTTATGGTCTGGAGAGAGTTTGTATGCGGAAACAAGCCCGGATATGCCCCCTCCAATTATTGCGATCCGCATATTCAGTTATAATCCCTTAGATATTCCCATCCTGCTCATTGAAGAAGCTTTTTGAATCTATAAAGGAAAGATGTACAAAATATTTAGAATTTCGATATTTCATACTACTGGTGTACCTCCATGAAAGTGTTTTTTATAGGATTTGGTCAGGCTGGTGGCAAAATTGTTGACCGGTTCATTGAGTTTGACAAAAGAACCAATGGCAACAGTTTTCGTGCTATTGCAGTAAATACAGCCAGAACTGATCTAATGGGACTGCAGCACCTCGACTTTGAGGATCGTGTCCTGATTGGTCAGACGACCGTCAAAGGTCATGGCGTGGGGACCGATAATGATACCGGTGCCCAGATCACATTTGACGAGATTGATATCATCATGAATGCAATCGATCGCAAGGGCATTGGCGACACCGAGGCATTCATCATCGTGTCAGGACTTGGTGGCGGTACAGGTTCGGGTGGTTCCCCTGTTCTTGCACGACATTTAAAGAAGATATATAAAGAACCGGTGTATGTTCTTGGTATCCTACCAGCACCTGAAGAAGGCCGATTATATTCCTATAATGCAGCACGAAGTCTTGCAACCCTCGTAAAAGAAGCAGATAATGTCATCCTCTTTGACAATAGTGCCTGGAAGAATGAGGGAGAGAGTATCAAAGGTGCGTTTGACCGGTTAAATGACGAGATAGTCCGTCGCTTCGGGTTATTGTTCCGTGCAGGTGAGATCGGTCAGCTGGGGATTGGAGAAATGGTTGTTGACTCAAGCGAGATCATCAATACCCTTCGGGGCGGCGGTATCAGCTCGGTCGGGTATGCTATCAGTGAAGTGATCAATACACCACCGGTTGAGAAAGATCGCGGATTCTTTGATCGGATTATCGGAAGAAAGCAGGTAGAAGAGAGACGTCCTGAAGATAAGCTTCTTGGTGAGGATAAGACCTCACGGATTCTCTCTTTAGTCAGACGGGCGATGCTTGGCCGGCTTACCCTGCCCTGTGAATATACCACGACGAGCAGGGCCCGCGTTCTGGTTGCCGGACCGCCCGACGAACTTGATAGAAAGGGAATTGAGAAGGCCAAGAGCTGGGTTGAGGAGAATATCGCCGGGGTGGAGGTACGAGGCGGAGATTATCCGGCCCAGAGCAGGTTTGTTGCAGCAGTCGTTCTGTTGGCATCCATTGCAGATGCACCACGGGTTACCAACCTCCTTGAGATTGCAAAAGAGACCAAAGCAACATCTGAACGTATTGATGAAGAGAATGTTCTGAAACTGGATGAGAGTATTGAACCACTCTTTGAGTGAGGAAGTTATGAAGACTGGATCATTAATCATCGTTTTAAGCATCATTTTTTGTTTCATTGCCATCCCGGCAATGGCGAGCGTTGAAGTCGGTCATGTGAATGTAAAACCATCCGGTGATCTTGAGTCTGGGAAATCAAATGTCACGGCTGATTTTCAGTTAAGTTTTATCTCGATCGGTGGAGAAACCTTCCCGAGTGACGAGAGTGTTTCACTAAAAACCGAACTCGATAATCCGGTATGGACCTATTCAATCATTCTGGATGGTGTTGAGAACCCCCGGCCCCCGGTCAGTAAAAAACAACTTGACCTCTCCGGCTGGGAACTCTCATATGAGAATGTCGACGAGAGCGTAAAGGTCAATCTAAAGGGTATGGCACCCAAAGTTGACAGTTCACGGGAGATTGAACTGGTCTCGATTAATGTGGCAACACCAGGAGGGAGAGTCAAGGAGACGGTGAAGAATGTCACGGCCTTTGTGACAAATCCTGGAGAACTAAAAGGTGACATTACATCAGTAAAAGAGGCCTACACAAAACTTGAGAAAGACATCGCTCAGAACAAAGCAGATGGGATTGATGTATCAAAGGCAGAGGCAAAGGCAAAGGATGCTCTTAACTCGCTCAACTCAGCCGCGGGTGCTAGTTACTCAAATGCCCAGATCTATATCAAGAATGCAAATACCTTCATCAAGGATGCATACTCGATGCTTGACATGGGTCTTACCCAGAAAGCTATCAAAGATGCAAAAGAGGCTATCGATAAGACCGATGAATGGATTACCTACTTTAAGACTGAAAAGAATCTTGGCAGTGATCCCCGTCTAGCCCCGATAATAACCAAGCGGGAGTTTGCAGCAGAAGATGTAACTGATGCAAAGGATCTGTTTGATGAGGGGAAATATACTGAAGCCAGGAAAAAAGCAGAAGAAGCCTATAAAAAGGCTGATGAAGTATTCCAGGAGACCCAGAGTTTGAATGAAGAACTCGAAGCTGCACCAAAAGGTATGGAATTTCCAGATCTCCCTGGTATCCTCATCTATATTGTCGGGATAATCATCGTTGTTATCGTTGGTTTCGTTCTGCTTCGTATCATGAAGAAACGGGGAGGTAAAGGCGGAGGAAAGGGTGGCGGAGGAAGCTTTGGTTCCCGTGACCGGCCGAAAAAGAAGTCGACTGCACACCAGTACGACGAACTCTTCTAATTTTTTTAACTGATTTAATCGTTCCATAGAGTTTTTCTGCACCGTGGTGGAGGTACATGGTTTCCCTGGGGATTATGGTAAATATATGGAAAACACATACCGCTGTATATGGTGTGCTTAATTGATGGGTAAACAGAACAAAAAAAAGATTATACTATTGATTCTGACTTATTCGACCTGACAAACACATCAAGGTTTACTGTCCCCATCTTTCCGTCCCGAAGGAAGTACCACTCCAGGGCACGGTTCTGATTATCATACAATGAAAACCAGTAACTCAGATGATAGGGCTTTTTCTCATAGCCTGGCAGTGAATCATAACTGTCTGTGTCATGAGTGATGATAACATCCGGCTCTTTCCCGGACCAGACATCCGGGTTGACTTTTTTGCCGTAGAACAGGATTTTATCCCATCTTCCTCCCCGGTAATACCAGGGAAGCGGCAAATAGGAATCTGACGCGACAAACACGGTCCTGGCCGAGTCGATAAGGGCCATTACATCCCGCATATCCTCTGAATTCTGAACCTGAACGATCGGTTCGTTGATGTCTGTTGGTGTAAAACAGACATGCATCGTCATCCCGAGTAAAAAGAGAAGGGTAATGACTCCAGCAATAATCTTTTTCCCCTCTACCCGGTATGATGCCAGCAGAATGACCGGAAACAACTGGTGAATCAAAAGCCAGGGAACCTTTTCTCCGACCCACCCGTAAAAGATCAGAGTTGCAACCGTCCAGAAAACCATGAGACCCATGAACGCTGATGTTCGTGCATCGCCTCTCTCCGGGGCGTCATCTCCTGCTCTGAAATGTCGCACTCCCCTGTCCTTTACCCCCCATTGCCAGGTTCCGAAGATTGCCAGTATAACCAGGGGGATTTCATAGAGAAGGAACATAGCAAGATACCAGTAGGGAGGGCCACAAAGCCGGCACTGGGTATGCATAGAGGTCCAGTGTTCCAGAGCCTTAAATGGTGCATCCCAGAACATCTGAGGATGGTTCAGGAATGATGTATAGAAAAGAAATCCGATTCCTGCTGCGATGAAAACAGCACCCGTAATATCCCGCTTCCAGGACTTTGGAAGCTGGATGCGATGCAGGCAGATCAGGACCATGAAAAAGAGTCCGAATATCAGGATTGCAACCGGCATATCCTCTTTTAAGCACATTCCACATGCTGCTGCAAATCCTGCAAGATATGCGTACCCCGGCCTCTTCCACTCGATATATGCAAGGATTGCAAAGAGGAGAAGGATAGTAAAGAAGAGCTGGAATATATCATGCCTGAGAAACCGGGAAAAATACACCATATCCGGAGAGAATGCAAAAAACAGAGCTGCCCAGATTGCGTGATTTTTCGAGAGCCAGCCGGTCTTATGTATGCCGTACAGGAGCAGTATTATGGCTGATCCGAACAATGCAGGTAATATTCTGACAATAAGATCAGAATCACCAAAAATTCGGAAGGCTCCTGCGGTCAGGTAATACAGCAGTGGACCGTGGTACATGGGATCATACTGATACACCCCTTTAGTCAGGAGTTCATAACTGAACCATGCATGAATCGCTTCGTCATGGTGAAGTAGTTTAAAATTTGGGAGAATAAACCGGACGATACATCCTGCAAGAAATATGATCCCGAAGATCATTTCAACTGAACATTGTGCATATCGTTCCCGTACTACCTGAATATTCATTGTTGTGTAACCTCGGAAGGTATTCCGTACAGTATCATAGACAGGTTTGTTCCTGTATGAAAAAAAGCGTTCAGTAGATATTTCTCTCTCCCATCCGTCCTCAAGAAAAAGGAAAAGAAGGTATCTCCCTGAGGAGGTACTGTGGACGATATTGGGATTATTGCGGCTTGTCTGAAAAGCCGCCCATATGTGTCTCAGCTTTCAAGGACAATCTCAATACCGATGTCCTTTGGTACCTGGGTCCGCATGAGCTGACGGAGAGCACGTTCGTCGGCATCAAGATCAATGAGACGCTTATGAACCCGCATCTGCCAGCGGTCCCATGTAGCTGTCCCTTCCCCATCCGGACTTTTTCTGATGGGTACCACGAGTTTTCTGGTTGGAAGGGGAATAGGACCGGCCAGATTAACACCGGTCCGCTCAGCGATCTCCTTAATCTTTTCGCACACTT
>NZ_DAONKG010000169.1:0-5440 GCF_035406105.1 Methanospirillum sp. | reverse complement strand
AACAATAATACTGATCATATGATGAGGGGTTCTCCGGTATGCATATCCTGATATGACGTATGATGAGGATAGTCAGGGATGGTAAATAATTCCTGCCTGAACGTTTCTGAATGTCTCTCTCGTGCGCGTACGTAGAATATGTTCTGTATTTTAATAAACGTATCGTAATAATTCATAATTCAGAATTTTCTTTTGATATCCTCTCTGGCAGCGGCAGCAAACCGGGATTTTTCATGGCGTTATCATAGGCATATACAATACGCTCATAATGAGGTGCAGGGAGCGTGTGGTGTCAAAAATAATGAGTATATTCAATTGTATCAGAAGAAAATGTTCTTGGCCAGGATCCCAAAAAATGAAACGAACTCTCTTTATCAGACATTCAGGACCGATGAATCAAATGGCATACAATGCCGAAACTCCCGATGATCATTGTAAAAATTCCGAAGGAAAAGTGATGAATCTCAATAAACGGTCTGAATAAAAATCCTAATAAAAAAGAAAAGAAGAATGCAGCTCCGAAGAAAAGTGTTGTCACCGACGTCACGTTGGAAAGGATATGACGTTTTCTGGTAATATCAAAGAGCAAATGGGAAATAATCCCTATTCCATGACGGAGCGGGTTCATCTTATGCTTATGTGGCACATCATATCTCACGGTAATCGGTACTTCAGCCATCCTCATTCCAATTGCGGCAAAATGGGTGATCATATCTGATTCAAGGTTATACCCCTTTGAATTGAAATTCAGATTATCCAGTGCCCGTTTACCGAGGACTCGAAAACCTGATTGTGTATCGGTGATGGGAAGGTGGCACGCCAGTCTGGTGACTTTGTTCAGGATCTGCTGACCGGCAATCCGGTACCTTGGGATCTGGTTCTTCTCTCCCATGAACCGGGATCCAATCACCACATCCGCTGCCCCAGTGAGTACCGGAGCTGCAACAACCGGTATCTCCCTGGGATCATGCTGCCCGTCACCATCTAAGAGAATAATGGTATCTATACCCTGTTTCTTAGCATAAGAGCATCCGATAAATACTGCACCAGCCTTACCCTGATTCTCACCTAACCTGATTACATCAGCACCAGCCTTGGTTGCCTGATCAGCGGTATTATCGGCTGAACCATCATCGATAACAATAACCCATGGAACAATTTTACGCGCCGCTGTCACGACCGAACCAATAACCTGTCCTTCATTATATGCCGGAATGAGGACTGCAGTCGATGAAAAAGGATTGATCGAATGAGATGCGGTTTCCTCATCCGGATCATACCGGTATCTGAAAGAAGAGGGTATGGTATCATAAAAAAATTCATGACTGTTCGGACTCAGTGCGGTATGGAACGAGAACTCATCACATGCCGGAGTAATCTCTCCCTGAAAGCACCATGGATTATGTGATGAATTCATCATATCACAGAATGTGAGTCTGGAACCGGATGCTCACAAAGGAGCCCCCTCCATTCCCTGTAAGAGTATTCACATGCAACATGTTTGAGCATTTCGCAATTGTGTCTTCCTGATAAGAAGATTCCATCATGAATTTTCCCCCCATCCGATATGTCTTTATGAGGATCTCAATATATAATGATGGAATATAGAACAATATTACATAAATAATTTACTTCGTTTATTGAGAAAATTGAGGGGATTTATTAAGGGGACTATGAGAGGGGGATGTAATTTTTAATTTCCGAAAAAAATTGTGGTTTTCCTGGAACAATTCTCGCCTGGATGCATGGTACTATGAAGATATCAAAAAAAATCCTGATTATGGGGAGTATGGTAACCTGGCTTATTATTATCGTCTCATGTATGTTCCTAGCCGGGTCTTTTGATATCGAAGTTCTTTTTGTTCTCTGGCTTATTGGTATCCTTATCATTACTGAGCTTGCTGACACCCGGTATGTTCGTCCCAGGTACCTGAAAAAGATCATGATCTTTGCCGGAACCGGGACCGTTCTCTTTGTCATTCTTGTTCTTCGAAAGGTCTGGGGGATAATATACGGATGAATAGAAGGGTAATACGATATCTTTTTATTCTTTCGTATATAGCAATCAGTCTTCTTACTGCTGCTCTCCTGATTGACAACGGGATGCATCCACTGGTCTATCCGGCTGATAAAAGCGTTTGCGAGACTGGATATCATATGAATATCGGGGATCTGAAAAAGCAGGCATTTAACAGCTCCATGGATCTTCTTCCGCTGATGCAGGAACTACTGGACTATAGTGGGACGATAGCCGTTACTTTAAGAAAAGAGGACATCGAATCAGCTCGTTCTGATCTCGCCCGGTATACCGGCCGGTACCATGATCTTCAGAATCTTATTATCAAACTGGATATGAATGAGAGTGAACTCGCCCGGTTTTATCAGGATACAGGCAAGCAAAAGGATATCCTCTCCCAGTTTGTATCAACATCGGAATCGCTCCAGTCACTTGAAAAACTGGAGATTCATTATCAGGATGAAGATAATCCTGATTCCGTAACCAAAGTGCGAATCCAGGGGAAAGCACTGAAAAACAGAATTCAGATGCTGCAGAACCAGTATGCGGATATTACAGATTCATTGTCTTCACGGGGTAATACTTTCGGAGTGAATACAGAACCAGTTCTGCAGAGTAAGGCTGAATTTGAAAGACTGAACGGAATTGTTGCACAAAGGCAGAATGAGCGTGATCGGCATATAGGGTTTGTAGATACTGGATCTCCGTTCATTTCATTCCTTGCAGGACCGGGTACCGTTACCTTTCAGGACACGATCGATGTGTATGGATTTGTTGCAGGATCGCAGGATCGGTCATGGCCAGTGACGATAACTCTTGATGATACCGCATTATTGGAATTGATACCTGACGAAATCGGTGAATATCGTTCACAGATCATGATTCATAATATTTCTGCAGGAGAACACAACCTGACCGCCCGATGGGGTTCTATAATCTCTGATTCTGTCCCTATTATCGTAACACCTCTTGAAACGTCACTTACTCTCCGGGTACTCCCGGTAAAGGGAATGTCAGCCGTCAATCTGACCGGGGTTGTAACAGCCCGCAACCCGGTTCCTGATGTGCCGGTGAACATATACGTTCAGGATAAGGTATGGAATACAGCTATGACCAGTGCATCAGGAACCTATCTGGTAACACTTCCCCTGTCTGAAGGCACGTATGATATGGTTACCCGGTTTGACGATCAGTCATATCCCTTACTGCCATCCGAAAGCCAGCATTATATCGTCGAGTCTGACGGATTCAGCATTACCGCCGTTAGGAGTTCAATGACCGGTTCGTTCCCACCCTGGATGGTGATACTACCTGGTTTTGTTCTCTTTGCAGTTCCAATCTGGTACTTCCGTCGTAAGGGGATTGTCGGAAAAACAGTCCCTGATACAGAAAATTCTTTCAAATCCCAGAATCCGCACGAATTGTCGAGAGATGAGAGTGCATTTGATACGATAATCAATATGAGAACCAACGATACGAAATACAACCTTAATGGTCAGGAAGGATTATCCCGCAACCTCTATCTGGAAATTCTCTCCGTTCTCTCTCATTCTCAGGGGATTCATATATCTCCATACATGACAGCCCGGGAAATAGCAGGATCTTTGCCTGAAGAAGCATGGAAAGTCAGGTTTATCAGGTTTATTGAGTGGTATGAACGAATCAGGTATGGAGGATGTCAGGATTCCCGCTGTATCGAAGAGCTGATATGTGCAGCGAACTCGTTCCGCGAGACATGGAGGAAGCGGAGAGATGATATATAAATTTATTATTGGAATCATGGTATGCGCCGCTTTTCTTCTCCTTGGAATATTTCTGACCACGAACACCAATGACCTCTCACAGGATAATCCTGGCTGGAACGGTAGTTCGGCATTCTTCTCCCGGCTGGATCGTCACACCACGGAGATGGTTTCTGATATAACGATTCTTGAAACCAGAAATAACGTAACCTTTTTGATAATTGCACCGATTGAATCGTTCCATGATGAAGAAATAAGGATTATCCGTACATTTTTACAGAAGGGGAATACGGTGTTCCTTGCAGATGAGACCGATACAGGAAACACTCTTTTATCAGATCTTGGGTGTTCCATCCGCATAGGGACTTCGTATCTCGCCGGGATTGACCGTGCTTATAACAACTCATCAATTCTCATCACCAGTCCGGTGTCAGATCATCCGCTCACGAGGAACGTTGGATCGCTTGTTCTTGACAAGGCAAAACCATTAACCGGGGGTTTACCCCTGATACAGACAAGTATCATGAGCTGGATTGATATCAATCAGGATTTTCGCATATCGTCTAATGAATCATTTGGACGGTATACTGTTCTTGCACATGAACAGATCGGAGATGGTGAGATTGTCGTGCTCTCTGATTCGAGTGTTTTCATCAATTCGATGTCAGGACTGGAGTCAGAGTACGGGAATGAACAATTCTTATCTAATTGCATACATTATCGTCCACATCTTCTCATTGAGCAGATTCACAGCAAGACCGCAGTTCAGAATGGTTCAGGCTGGCTGCTTCGGTATATCCAGTCTGATTCGGTGTTAAAAACCATAATTGTCTTCCTCTCTCTTCTTGCCATTTCGTTTGTACGTAAGAAAAGACCACCGGGGATTTCTGATATCAGTCCTGAACCGGTGAGCATGTAAAGATGAGGAAATATATAATAGGGGGTATTGAAAACCATGACTTCTCGTGATGTGGATCAAAGCATCGGGCAGGATAGAGGTGAGGCGAATAGATCTGAACTTGCACGACTCCATACTGCAGTTGCCTCTGCCTTGTCGCCATTTATCGTCGGAAACCAGGATCTCATCGAGCTTATATTAATCGCCCTCCTTGCAGAAGGCCATATTCTCATAGAAGGGCTTCCCGGGACCGCGAAGACGACTATTGCAAAGGCGATTGCCAGGGTGACGGGCTGTGAGTTCGCACGAATTCAAGGAGCTGTTGATCTGCAGCCGGCTGATATGATCGGAGTTCGTATCTATGATCAGCAGTCATGTGAATTCAACCTTCGGAAAGGGCCGATATTTACCAATATCCTCCTCGCTGATGAGATGAATCGGGTTCACCCAAAAGCCCAGTCAGCATTTATTGAAGCAATGAGCGAACGCCAGGCGACCATTGATGGGATAACTCTCCCGTTACCCCGTCCGTTTATCGTTATTGCAACCCAGAACTCCTTTGAACTTGAAGGGACATTCCCACTCATAGAAGCTCAGCGTGACCGGTTTATGTTTAGTATCCGCATCTCCCCCCTCAATCCGGATGAGGAACTCACCGTAATCAAACGTGCATCCGATGGTACCCTGACCTGGAACCGGTTTGCTGAAACACTCCGTCCGGTCACCTCTCCAAAAGACCTACAGACATCCATTGATCAGGTATCCCAGGTCAGGATGGAGGAT
>NZ_DAONKG010000168.1:0-5552 GCF_035406105.1 Methanospirillum sp. | reverse complement strand
TGTGCTTTTTTATTACGCGCCTCCTGGAGATCGTCACCGGCATAAATCCCCCTGATTGACCCATCCTCATGCACGATGCGGATGTTGAAGAGATCCTTAAGTCTGATAAATTCCACTCCTGATGCAAGTTCAGCCTGCGGCAGATAAAGTGAGCCGGTATAAGGGATCTCCCGAAATCCCCGTGATGCATCCCCCGGATATCTCATGGCCCGGGCAGTAACCGGATCACTTCCCTCGACGGGGACCAGAACCGGGTCCGGGACAAAGAAGAACCTGTCAGCCATGCTGTCAATAATCTCCTTATTCTTTGCATAGAGATTCTCCCAGGAGAACTGGATGTCGGTCTCCCCGATTCCGATCTCAATGACGGCGTTTCTGACCGCCTGTGGCTGAATACCCCGGCGAGCCATTGCACGAAGGGTCCCAAGGCGGACATCATCCCAGCCGGAGTATTCACCAGACTGTATGCCAGCCCGCATCTGGGACGTTGAGAGGACCACTCCTTCAATCCCCATCCGCCCATAGTGCCGGTATACCGGGGCCTCCCATCCCATATATCTGAAAATAAACTCCTGTCGTTTCGTATTGGCGATATGATCCTTGCCTCTGATGACATGGGTCATGCCAAGAAGATGATCATCAACCGCTACCGAGAGGTTCATAAGGGGATACACGATCGCATCCACCCGCTGGTGAGGGGTTGAGGTCAGGACACGGAACAACGGATAGTCACGCATGGCAGGATCCGGATGATTCAGGTCTGTTCTGAGCCGGACACCCGCCTCCCCCTCCGCAAATGCTCCCTCCAGCATCTGTTCAAAGAGGTCAAGTGCTTCTTCCGGAGACTGACTCCGGCACGGGCAGGCTGCCTTGTGCATCTTGAGATCCCTGAATACCTCACTGTCACACCGGCACACATAGGCATACCCCTTCCGGATAAGCTCTTTTCCGACATCATAATAGAGCGGAAACCGATCAGACTGATAGATCGTCTCAGAGATGGAGAGTCCCATCCATTCGATATCCTCCCTGACCATGTCATAGGCCTCGGGATCCACCCGTTTTGGATCGGTATCCTCAATTCTCAGGATATATTTCCCGCCATACCGCCGGATATATTCATCATTGAGGAATGCGGCGCGTGCATGCCCGAGATGAAGTGGTCCTGAAGGATTTGGAGCAAACCGCATCACGACTCCTCCTTCAGCACCCGGAAGATCCGGAAGGGTCGCTTTCTTCTTCTCCTTCTTTTCAAACAGGGAGGCATACTGGTCAGGGGCGATGCTTTTGAGTCGCTCTTCCCGCTCTTCAACAGATAACGAAGAGACCTCATCCAAAACAGCACCCAGGATGGCTTTTATCTCACCTGCTTTTGAGCGAAGTTCCGGGTGGGATCCAAGAATGGCCCCCATCACAGCACCCGCTGCAGGAACACTCTTATGTTTTACTGCGTTGGAAAGAGCAGCAATCAGTAATAGTGACCGTACCTCGTCCATCAGTAGTCCCTTTTAATAAAATACCAGGCAAGATCCGCAAGCAGTTTTTTCTCAGGAGTATCAGTCAGAACATGAAGTCCTGAGATCGCAGAACCGATCATCTCCTCTGCATCACGCCTAACCGAGTCTATCACGCCTTTGTCACGGAGCAGTGCAATGAGCGATGCAATATCATCACGGGTGAGAGAGCGCCGCCAGGGCTGTAGATCTATCCCCTTCTTCCGTGCGGTGATCGCAATCAGGGTCTGTTTTCCTTCCCTGATATCCGATGCCTGATCCTTCCCTGACTTTTCAGGACTGGCAAGCAGATCAATCAGATCATCCTGGATTTGGAACGCTGCCCCGATTTTGCATCCATAATTATAGAGTGCATCCACCTGTTCATCTGACCCGCCGGCAAGGAGCGAACCTATGGCAGCCGCGGCACCGTATAAAACCCCGGTCTTTCTTGTGACCATTGCAAGGTATTCGTCTCTTGTCACATCATTTCGTTCTTCAAAAGACATATCCTGCTGCTGACCTTCGCAGATCTCCTCACATGTGCGTGCAAGGAGGGAAACGGCGCGGACCTTTGCATCGCCCGGAGCCTCTGCATGACAGATGAGAGAGAATGCCCGGGCATAAAGAACATCTCCGGCAAGGATGGCAACCGGTTCACCCCACAGAGTATGCACCGTCTTCTGACCACGTCTGTACTCATCCTTGTCCATGATGTCATCATGGATCAGCGTGAAGTTATGAGTCACCTCAAGGGAGAGGCCTGCAGGCATGATCCGGTGAGAAGAACCAGGGGTTACGGAATCTGCAGCCAGTTTAAACAAGGCCGGACGGAGGCGTTTTCCTCCGGCAAATAACAGGTGATTTGCTGCCTGTGAAAGGGGACTTTTCGGATCTCCGTACCAGTCCTGCAGGAGAGAATTGACCTCATCTGCGGTTTTTTTCAGGTATGTCTCTAACTCCATACGTAATCACGTTCCTTATGCCAGTTTGTGTCTCTGACCGTTCGTCATCAGGAAAAAGTCCTTGTTCAGGGTATAGCCCATTTCGGTTGCAAGGGACAGGTATTCCGATGTGATGTCAATTCCCCCGTGAGCCGCGATGATATACTGCGGATTGAGCATATGCACAAACTCGTAGTGATCTTCACAGTATGCATGCCCGCTCACGTGTAACTCATCAAAAATCCTGGCCCCTTGTGCTTTGAGCAGGGTAAAGAGCCTGTACCGCTGTGCCCGGTTCATGTCATTCGGGATCAGCTGGGCGCTGATCATCACCTTATCACCCCGTTCGATCTTGTACGGCGTATCGTTCTGGGCGATTCGTGTCAGGATTGAACCCGGCTCTCCCTGGTGACCGGTAACGATCGGGACATACTGCTCCTTGCCTGATTTAATCAGTCGCCGAAGAGTCCGTTCCACCACCCGGCGGTTTCCAAACACACTGGTAGTATCAGGGAACCGGACCATCTTCATCTGCTCTGCCGTGACACAATACCGCTCCATCGAGCGACCGAGCAGCAGCGGTTTTCGTCCGATTTCATGGGCACATTCTGCGATGGTCTTCACCCGTGCGATGTGTGATGCAAAAGTACTGACGATGATCGCATTCTTGTCATCTTCATAACTGGTGATCACATCGCGAACCATGTTCTTGGCGATCTGCTCACTCGGGCACCGGCCTTTTTTGTGAACATTGGTCACCTCTGCAATCATGCAGAGTACCCCTTCTTTTCCAATCTTTTTCAGTTTGGCAAAGTCCGGTGGTTCGCCAAGAACCGGATTGCGGTCAAGCTTAAAGTCCAGTGCATAAATGATCGCTCCCTTTGGCGTATAGAGTGCAACCGTTGCCGTATCAATAATGCTGTGCTGTGTCCGGACAAATTCCATTCCCAAAGTATTTGAGATATTGTATCGTTGTCCGTACTTGAGTGCTATCAGCTTATTATTAACGCCAAACTTCTTTTCACCCTCAATCTGCTGTTTTACCAGTTCAATCGTATAGGGAGTCCCGATAATGGGAGCATTATACCGGTGAACCAGCTTTGGCACTGCACCGATATGGTCAAGATGACCATGTGAGAGGATGACTGCCTTGACCGTCCCTTCCAGCTGGTTCATTACCGTATCATCTGGAATAACACCCATCTGAATAAGGTCCAGGGAATGGGTATTTTCCATCTCAATATCCGGGTACATCATCAGGGAATCAAGCCTGATGCCCATATCAAATATTACTATCTCCTTTCCACAGCGGACGGCGGTCATATTTCGCCCAAACTCATTATACCCGCCCACTGCAAGGATTTCAATGTCCAATTCTGTCTCCTCCTCGAAGATTATCTATCATTTCCCGTGTCTTACCGGTGAGATACCACCGGGCCTGTGGTAACTCTGATATTCGGGTTTTTCCGGTAAGGAACATACTTATCCGGAGTTCCTGGTGAATGGTCCGGATGGTTTCCCGCAATGCATCAGGGCCGTCGCATGCGGGTTTTAAGAGTGGAAGTGCCATGCCGGCAAGATTCGCACCCATCACCATGGCTTTTGCGATATCAATTCCAGAACGAATCCCCCCGCTTGCCAGTACCGGTCCCCCGCACCGGACTACTTCAAGTAAGCTTACTGCGGTTGGAAGACCCCACTCTCCAAACCGCTCTCCCAGTCCTTTCAGGTGCAGATCTTCCCTGCCGGAAACACTCCCCGACCGGTGACTTTCTATGAGGGCCCATGATGAGCCGCCATACCCGCCAATATCCACACATGCTGCCCCTGCACCAAAACACCGTATCCCGGTTTCATATGAAATGCCCGAACCGGTCTCCTTTACAATGACAGGAACCTTTAAATCTCTGCATAGTTCACGAAGGGCGGTAAAACATCCGCCTGCATCATGATCCCCCTCCGGCTGAATGGCCTCCTGAAGGAAGTTGAGATGGATTGCCAGAGCATCCGCATCTATCATCTCAACCGCCTGTTCAGCCCATTCAATACCATGATCCCGGAGCTGTACGATTCCCAGGTTTCCGACAATAAAGGTATCAGGTGCTTTGTCCCGTACAATAGAGAATGTATCGGCCAGATCTGGGTTTTCTATTGCCGCCCGCTGTGATCCGACACCGATACCAAGACCAAATTCACCGGCTATCTCTCCCAGAACTGCATTAACATCCTTCGTTTCCGGATGTCCACCGGTCATGGCCGAGATGAAGAGGGGTGAGCCCAGATCATGCCCCAAAAATCTGGTCTTCAGTTCCAGCCGGTCCATATCACAGTCGGGGAGAGCCTCATGGACCAGTCTGATGTCATCAAAGCCGGTACTTCCTGATTCTATATGCTCGTCAAGACAAATGCGGAGATGATCAAGTTTTCTGGAAGAGGTAAATTCCCTGCGATTCATCGTTCCTCCGGCAGGATCCTGGTTCCCCCATGATCAGCCCCGCATAAAAACTCCTCAAGTCGTGAGATATGAAATATGTCAGATTCGATACCCATATCCGCAAGACGAAGGAGTTCAGTAATTTTTCCCTGCATTCCTCCGGTTACATCAACGGAGCCGGAGCCTCCGATCCGTATGGTTTGCGCCATTGAGCGACGCAGTTCCCTCACAACTGACCCATCAGCATCCAGAAGGCCGGGCACATCGGTTGCAAGCCCGATGCGTTTCATCCCCAGCTGGTGTGCCAATACCCGAATCAATTGATCACCGGAAACAATGCAAGCCCCTCTCTCGGTATCCATAACAACATCTCCATGCAGAACCGGTACAATGCCAAGTCTAAGCATAAGATCCAGATGAGTCAGGCAGTACCCGGATAATTCTCCATTTGATGCAACCATACCCTCAAGCGGATGAACACTAATTGCTTCAATCCCCTCTCGGCGAAGGCTGCTGACCACCAGCTCATTCAGGGCCGATACCGCACGGTGTGTCTCAAAAATACCTTCTCTGTTCTCCCTCGTCACACCGTTGTGAATCTGATACTGTTGTGCCTGTGGATGTCCGTATGATCCTGCACCATGCACGAGAAGAAGTGAAAAATCTAAATATTTTTTGAGG
>NZ_DAONKG010000167.1:0-5587 GCF_035406105.1 Methanospirillum sp. | reverse complement strand
GCATTGTTCCGATTTCAGATGAGTTGAACTTCTGAGCTGGCTGCATTGTTCCGATCATCGAGTTGTTAAATTTCGGAATTACCATGCCACCGGGATAGATCTCATCATCAGCGCATGCAAAGCAGAGCAATGATCCAGTTACTACAATAATACCCAATATGATTACGCCAGAACCAACGGATGCCATATTTAACCTCAGATTTCGTTGGTTTGGGAGATATTTAAGGCTAGTCTTATCTCTATTATATTATACTCTTTCAATAAAATGAGCGTTCAGGTGTTACATTCCATCTATTGAAAATTTTGACTGGAAACCGAAATATATGGGCTAGAAACAGGACTTCCTCTCTTTTTAATATCCACTATCCAGCGGTACACTGATGGTGCTACATTCCCACATTCATGACAGCGCAGAATATGATATCCTTCTTCTGCAAGTTCCCGCACCAGTTCATGAATCTCGCTCTTGTTCGCAAATGTTATCCAATGAACGGTTCCGTGATCGGTCAGCATAGGGAAGAAAATATTCGGGCCGCGGAGTAGCCCATATGGGGTTGGGATAATTATACGCGAAAATTTCTGACGGATGGAGTTATTCGCTACCAGTGCATCACCTTGGACAATGTGAAGACCTGAAGAAACCCTGTTCAGGGTTGTATTCACTGCCATCCAGAAGCACGCATTTTTATTGATCTCCATTGCAACAACCCGGGCACCTCGTGCCGCAGCAGGAATTGCATACGGTCCCACCCCAGCAAATGGTACAAAGACGGTCTCGCCAGGAATGATCAGATCAGCGATCCGTTTTCGTTCAGATGCCATTTTTGATGAAAAATAAACCTGACTAATATCAAGCCGGTATTTGAATCCGTACTCCTTATGTTCGGTAATCAATGTCTTCCCATAGATCGGAACATACTTTGATATCCGGTAGATCCCGCGTGCATCTCCGGTCTTGTTTACGATGGTATGAATCCTCGGCCTTCGGGAAAGGAGTGCGTTCACAATTAGGTCCTGAAATTGCAACAGGTCGGTTGGAATGGAAATGATAGCAATGGTTCCGATTATCTCATATCCGTCAGGCAGATGAATCAGAATATCTTCTGGAATAATGCCGGTCAGATCCGAACGAAGGCCCATAAAATCGTGCTTAATTGTGTAATTATGGAAGTACTTATGATCAACCCCCGCCCCGGCTTTCACCTCTCCGGCCTTTTTTACGGTGAGATCCCGCATGAGATATGCGAAATTGGTCGTAAACAGACTGGCCGCATAGGTCTGCCCCTGACCTCATACGGAGTATGAAACCCAAGGTGGTTCCATCACATACGATGGTGAGTGAAATGGAATCTGCCCCGAAGAACCCGGCGATGAGTAACATGAAGCACCCTGCTCCCACAACCCCCCAAGGTCAGATCATCACCTCGGAAAAATGATACGATGGGGTTATGCCCGTTCCGGGATAGTAGTCAGCCCAGGTGTCTATGGTAGCCGGGATGGTATCCGATTCGTAACTGGAAAGTGATACCTTGTCACGCTTGAACCCGACATTGTAGAGTTCGCCGGTGTCGGTGTGGCATGTGAGCGGTACACTAAAAACTGTCCTCACAACAGTCATGAGATGCGGTTCCGCCCATTGATGCTTCCAGAGCGGGATTGGCAAGGATGGCAGCCATAACGGTATCAAATGCCCTGGATGTTGGACCTTACACTGACCCTTCCGACCTGCTTCCCCTTGTTATTTTCATACACGACCGTTCAGGTGTAGTACTCGGAGCTCTTGGATACTCCGGGAATTATTTCTCCCCCGGAGGTATACGATGTATATCCCCACGGGTTATCTGCAAGAATGTTCCCGATGATGGTGGTCAGTGCAGCCTTGCTTGCGAACGGTGTTGCGAGTATCCGATCGGCACTCTTGATCGTTGACTTTGTGACAAAATCTGCCATGTTCGATGTTTCCTCTGTCACTGGTGTGACAATATATATTGGATGGGATTTTATATGGGGTTAAAAAGGTTTGGAAAACTGTAAAGTTTTATGGTCTTTTTTTTTAGTATTAGGGCTGATCACTGACCGCTAACCAGTAAAAGAAATATTAGATTGATAGGATGGATGATGACTGGAGAATTTCTGGTGGTTGCAGTGAACGTGTTTTTAATGATGCAAGACATATGAGAATCACAGGTATGAGAAAGCAACTTACGGCAATTATTGAACGGGAAAATAATGGGTATGTTTCACTCTGTCCTGAACTGGTTATTGCCAGCCAGGGTGATAGTGTTGAAGAGGCCCGTGATAATCTTCGTGAAGCGATAGAACTTTTTTTGAACTTGCTTCAGCATCGGAGATACAAAACCGATTACATGAGGAGATATACATAACCAGGCTTGAGGTGGCAGCTCGGTAAATTGCAGGTCCTCTCCTGAAAAGAGGTATGTACTATACTAGCAATTCATGGGTTTTTTGAGGCGCATCAGCGAGTGTATTTTCAAAATACTATTTTGCCTCTGAAAATCACGCTTTACGCATTAGATAGCATTATACCAGATGATCCAGTCCGGCACACTGTTCGGAAGATGCATTTCTCCATATCATAGTAACACTCGGATGATAAGAGACAACTTGGTTTTTCTATAATCCGATAAATCATATAAATTATTGGAAATAACTCAATTCCTAAAAATGCTCAATATTTCCTGTATATGGTTTTCCTGGGGCCGACTTCGACCACATACACGATGAGTTTATTGTTTTGAATAGAGAGTATAGCCCGGTAACCGCCAATATGAAGAGAATGGAACGGAGACTTATCAGATCCTTCTAACTTCTGTACCCGTGACCATGGATTATTTTTTAGTTCATGGATGGCTTTGATTATCTCCTGAGCTATCGGCAATGGTATTTTTTTGAGGTCTCTTTTTGCTTTATTCGAGTAGATAATCTGAAATTCAGTCATTCAACTCCGAATTCTTTCATGATCTCCTCTTCAGTATGGACTCTCCCTGCTTTAATATCCGCCAGGGATTCTTCTATTCCTGCTATCTCTTCGGAGGTGAGAGGATCAGGATCGATGGCACACAATAGAAGGCGTTCGATCACTGCACTATAGGACTCCCTGGGGTGTGTTTTCAGGTTGGTTAATTGCTCCTTCAAATCTGATCGAATGTATATTGTGGAAGCCTCTTGCATGATTTACCTATAGGAGTTTATAGGTATTGATAGTAATGGCTTGGGATAACATGATCCGTGCTGGCATATTGACTTTAATAAAACCTGAAGAGTGAATTGTCTAAACGACCCTGATTCCAGATCCTTTCCTATTTTGAATGAATCATGGTATTCAGATGCACAAAAGCATCATGAACAAACCCGGAGAGACGCAATTAACGAAAAATTCAGGAAGGCCGGGTTCTTATCTAGCGAAGAGCGAAATGCAGAGATGGATAGGGAAATTGAATATGCCCGACAGAAGAGGAACGAACCCACATCCATTGATGTTGATAAGTCAGAACTGGAAGACGCAGTGAGGTGGAATGACCGGCATCAGGGGAACGACTCTGGAAGATATCAGTTATATTTCATTCATGGAAGGGCTAAACCGGTCCTGATTAAACCAGGTGATAGGATGACTGCACCAGCTCTGATAGGAGACCTGAAGACAATACTCAGCGGTGAAGAGAATATCGTGGAATCATCACAAGGCAATCGGCGTTACTCTCTCACTCTGGTATAATCAAACGCTTTTCTTTTTAAAAGAAATCCAATAGAATTCTAAATTAAGGTTAAATAAAAACGTATAAAAATGTCCTATTCTTATAATACGAATTATGAGATGGATATCTTTTTTTATTCTATCTTCCCTTTGTTTGATCCTTTTATTGATGGGAAATCCAGTCTATGCTCAACCAACTTAAGAACAAATGGTTTACTCAGAAAAGGAATACCAAGGAGAACCTGTTGAAATTATTGGGGCTGTCATGGATGGCAAATATGATGATATTATAAATATGATATTTGTTGCAACGGACTCCACAAACGGTATATATTACAATGCAAATCCCATTTGTGTCTGGATTAGTGACCAAAACATGGGGAAAGCTCCAAAAGATGGTTCAATCGTGAAAATATTTGGTTCTTATAAAATGGTATTCGCCCTTGACGAACCAGTCTTAGGAGAATATAAAGTTCCAATTATTGAAGGATCAGGCATCCGAACACTCTAATCCTAATAGCATAAAGGGACTAGATGCCCGTATCTTTTTTCAGGCGACAACTTTCTATGACTAAGATGTTTTAAGTCTATAGCGTGGCTTTGTGGGCGCGATATTAATTCACTCATTTTTGAGGAATTTTATTCCATACGACAATATCTGATATTCACGCTGTGAAGATCATGTTTGCTATAGGTTTTGAAAAGACGACCAAAATAAGCTCAAATTCACTTTAGGGATCCTAATTTGAAGTTAAAATGCTGTTGACGGGATCCGAACCCGCGACCTCCAGATATCTCAGTCTTAAACTTATGAGTCTGGCGCCCTAACCAGCTAGGCCACAACAGCACAAAGTGCATTATAAGAATGCCGTCTGCTCTGATAAACATATCGATTATGCCATCAGGATATCTCAAGTTCTCTCCAGAGAAACAGTCTGGTCATGCAGGAACAGAATTCGGATCAGGTTGTGGTCGTCCTTTGCACAGCTCCACCGGGAATAGCGCATACCATGGCAACCCGGCTTCTGGACAAAAAACTGGTTGCGTGTATCAATATCCTCCCTGCACGGTCAGTCTACCGATGGCAAGGGGCAGTCTGTGACGAACCTGAAGATCTCCTTTTCATGAAGACAACCCGTGGGAACGTGCATGACCTTACAAAATTCCTTGTTGATATCCATCCCTATGATATCCCAGAAGTACTTGTAGTTCCCGTTCAGGATGGCTATGATCGATATCTCTCCTGGGTTGTCAGTGAAGTTCAGAAAAAGCCCTGAATTTTTCATCTCTCTATTTTACTGTGCACAATACTGCCATGAGCGGATTCATTTTTGTAATGCACAGCATAGGGTAACCATGTGATATATTCTGTCTGAAGGATTTGAGCTGCTACATAAGTTCATGGCTGATAATCCGGAAGGAATCAGTATTCATGAAGTGGCAGAGAAGATGGGCATTCACCGGAATACTGCTGCAAAGTATCTTGAGATTCTTCATAGCCAGGGTCTGGTGGAAGTAAAGAAGGTCGGTGTTACCAAGTTGTATACTTCCAGCCGGCGGATCCCTGTTTCATGTGTACTCCATCTCTTTTCCGAGCCGGTGTTCGGAGTTGACAGGGGGAATGTTATCCGGGCAGTAAATACTGCTGCTCTTGAGATGATCGGACTTTCCAGGAAGGAGTGTATTGGACGATCACTCACACTGCTTGATGAGCTGATCTGTACCGGGATCTCTGAGGGTAGTATGCCCTCTCTTCGGGGTACTCCGTGTTCATATACCGGTACGCGCCAGACTCATGGCACCCGTATTGTATATGCGTTCAGGGGTATTCCGGTTCAGCTTGACTGTGGGCGAAGCGGAGCCGCGGTCATC
>NZ_DAONKG010000166.1:0-5599 GCF_035406105.1 Methanospirillum sp. | reverse complement strand
TGTTTATCGTCCCGGGTTCTTCTTTTATCAAGCGAATGATCAAGCGGTATCGTCCCCGCGGGATTATCGGTGTTGGCTGTCTTCTGGAAGTAAAAGAAGGAATCGAGATGTCCGGTCAGTATAACATCATTGCCATGGGGGTTGTAAATAGCACCGACGGCTGCGTGGAGACATCTGCTGACTGGGATCAGGTGTTCAAGACTGCAATTCTTGGGATTTCTCCGGAAAAAATTCCAAAAGAACTGAAAAAATATATAGAATGAATTAAAGGACTGAAAATAAAAGGAAAACCAGAAGTGATGCAAACATACCTGCTTTTAAAATTGTAGAACTCTTTGATCTGATTATCTCTTCTGAGCTTTGTGCATGAATTCCCTGTATTATACCGGAAAGGATAATCAGGTCCACAAAGACAATTGCGATGAGATATCCTGCTCCCCATCGATAAAACAAAAGAAGAGACATTATAATTCCAATCCCGGCACTTATGGCTGCAAGCAGAACTGTTGACCGTATTCCATAGACCAGCGGGAATGTCCGTGCTCCATGCTCCATGTCACCGGGCATATCCTCTGCATCTTTTATGAGTTCACGTGCCAGCATTACCCCGAAGGTTGCCCCGGCGACAGGAAGTACAGTAATAATCCCCGGTACTCCCTGTATAGCACCCCCAAAAAGAAAAATGCTGGCTGTAAGATAAGATACTGAAATGTTCCCAAATAGCGGGGTTTTTTTCAGATATGCCGCATAGAGCCAGAGAAGAGTGGTATTTACAAGAGCTATACCGGCAAGGGGGAGTGGTGTACAACAAATAGCGATAGCATTTCCGATACAAAAGAGGAGAAGTGCATAGATCTGTGCATGAGTAGGAGAAATCTGACCGGATGGAATCGGACGGGAAGGCTGGTTTATTGCATCTATCTCCCGGTCATAGAAATCATTAATGACATTTCCTGCCCCGGTGATAGTAAGAACGATACAAAATATCCATACTGATTCTGCCGGAAGTGAGCCGGTTGCAATAATCGCTGCGAGAATACCTGCAAGACCGGCAACGAGTGCATTGATCGGTCTGATGATGGAGAGATAGGCTGCGCCGTTCATTTCACACCTGTTTCAAAAAAGCATACGGACGTGGAGGGATTTGAACCCCCGGCATTCAGCTTAGGAGGCTGACGCCATATCCTGACTAGGCCACACGTCCTGTCTTATTACATGGAGCAGGGATAGGTATAAGATTATCGAACACCATTTGTAGCGGAATGGACCTTACCCTGGTCACGGAAGGCATAACTACCATTGCTGTGCCCTGTCAAAATCCCGAAGATCCTTTTCCGCCTGGAACAGCGCCGGTATTTTATAATTCACGAATGGCACTGAATCGTGACACGACGGTTCTCGTAATCAGACAGATACATCCCCATTCATATCTTGATGCTATGGCTGCCTCTGGCATTCGTGGATGTAGAGTAGGCGTTGAAACCGGGGTACCGGTGACCCTCAATGATCGCGATCCTCTCGCAATTGATCTTATTACGCGTAATGTACACAATCTTGGAATCAACGCTACGATTACCTGTCGTGATGCAAACAGTCTGATGTCAGAGGAGAGATTTGGATTTGTGGATCTTGATCCGTTTGGGACACCGGCTCCTTTTATCGATGCCGCAATCAGATCAAGTGGGAAATATCTGGGAGTTACCGCGACCGATACCGCCCCATTGTGTGGTGCTCATTTGAAGGCAGGTATCAGACGGTATATGGCACGACCGCTCAATACCGAGTATCACACAGAAGTCGGTCTCCGGATACTTCTTGGAAATGTTGCTCGGCATGCAGCGGTATATGATAAGGGGATTACTCCCCTGTTCTGCTATGCCCATGAACATTTTGTTCGCCTTCATGTACAGGTTACGAGCAGTGCTTCTGCCGCTGATAAGAGTATTGCACGGCTGGGATATGTCCATCAGTGCGGAACATGTCCGTACCGGCTGGAAGAACAGAGGTTTTTTCCAGGAGTGTATACCTGCCCTCATTGTGGTTCGACGTTAACTCCAACCGGACCACTCTGGACCGGATCGGTACATGATCCGGATATTCTCCGTGGTATGATTCAGGATACGGAGACATTTGTGGCTGGCGATCCCGCACGTCTTTTAAGACTCTTATCAGTATGCAGGGATGAACCCGATTTCTCCTTTAGTTATGATTACCATCAGCTGGGGAAATTTTACCGTTTGTCACCCGGGCCGATTGATGTCCTTTTAAACCGGTTACGGGATCGTGGATATCAGGCCGGCCGGGTTCATTATTCCGGGTATGGGATTAAGACTGATGCGCCGTTGGAAGAGATCAGAAGCTGTATGATTCAATAAACAGCAGGAAAGCCCCTATCTGGATTTCCTATTATTATCGTTCGATGATGATCTGCAAAATATCCTCATCAGCAAGGACATGTGAAATACCCACCCGCTGTGCTTCATGCTTTACCGAGGTACCCCAGATACGTGCATATCGGAACTTATCAACAAAGTCCCGATGGAGCTTCCGACACACATCCTCTATCTTTGCACCGGTCCGCATGATGAGTGGTTCTTCAAGATCCGCAGGTCCAGCCTGTGGTTTTAAGTATATCCTGATAAACCCGAGGGCATTATAGATAGCGTCTTTCAACTCCTCCATGTGATATCCGGTTGCGGCAGATATCATGATTGGTTTCTGATTAAATCGTCTGGTAAGATCTTCTTCGATCTTTTTTCGGTCTGATTCGTCAATCAGGTCGACCTTGTTGACAGCGATGATAGCCGGGATATATACTCTGCTTCCCATGATGGCATCAATCAGATCGTCCTGCGTTGCATTGCCTCTGATGAGGATATCGGCACTTGCAATCCGGTTTTCAGTCAGGATGGATCTGACCTCTTCGATATCAAGATCCAATACTCCGACTGCATTTAATCTGACCCCACCACGTGATGTCTTTTTAATTGTTATATCAGGTTTTGGAACATTGACCCGGATACCCGCATCATACAGTTCACGAAAGAGAACATCAACGTGCTTTTCATTGAACACGTCAACAAGGAGGACGATCATATCTGCATTTCTGACAACTGCAATTACTTCCTTTCCACGACCCTTTCCCATCGCGGCACCAGCGATAAGTCCCGGGATATCAAGAAGCTGAATTTTTGCGCCTTTATGTTCAAGAGCGCCTGGAACGACGGTCAGAGTTGTGAATGCATATGCCCCGGTCTCACTCTCCGTACCGGTGAGGACATTCAGGAGCGTTGATTTACCAGTTGAAGGAAACCCAACAAGAACAACCGTTGCATCACCGGATTTTTTGACGGCGTATCCTTCACCGCCGCCTCCGGCTTTCATCGCACGGTTTACGGCTTCCTCTTTCAATTTGGCGAGTTTTGCTTTTAGTCGCCCGATATGCTTTGAGGTTGCCTTGTTATAAACGGTATTCTGGATCTCGTCCTCTATTTCCTTGATTTGATCCTCAATACCAGCCATATATCCTAATACGTTCCTCTCTGTGATTCTTATATCTGTGGGATCAGATCTGGAAAAACCGGTTTGTTTAAATATTACAAATGATAACATTTAGAGGCACAGCTGATATAGTGTAGGGGTCAATCATACAGGACTCTCACTCCTGTGACTGGGGTTCAAATCCCCATATCAGCATTCAAACTTGTAGGTAAGTTCCCAACGGAAAACGGGGCATAATTTATTTTTATCAGGTATTTACAATAAATTGTAAAGTTACCAAAAATATTATTTACTCTATCTAATAAATTGAAATCGGTAGTTTTTCCAGGGTTTCTGATAGCGCGACATAAAATCAAAAATTTAGTCATTTTTTCCTAAAAATCGGCATTTGATAGGAGTCCAGGTCAAATATTCCGCGACCTTACTGATCCATTACCAAGGATTTTTATCCCGTAGGGCATGAGATCTAGTATGGGAACCTGCGGCATCCCCCTTCACCGGTTCTTGAATCTTACTTATCAAACAAAAGAATCATTCAGGAATAGTTTTTCTGGATGGATATTTGCCGTATCTTCAATTGGTATTCTCCAGGTGCTTGATTTAATCACGACCTGGGGGGTTTTCCAGATGGGAGGATTAGAACTCAATCCTCTCTTTCAATTACTCACAGACACATTATGGTTCTGGCCAGCCATGATATGTCTGAAAATTGCACTGGTCATCTGGATATGGCTGGTACTTACCATATCTTATGTGTACTACCCCAGGATTTCACGAGTAGCCTGTGGAATCATTATTGCATTATATGCCGCAATTATTGAGAATAATGTCTTACTCATGGTTTATCCCGATATTGTCCCAAATTTTTGTTAATTTTTAATCAGTTCGTTTATCTCGAAAAATCTAATGATATTAAATGATTAATACGGAAAAACCATTCAAAAAAGGAAGAGGACTATTACAAATACAAAAATAAAGTCGATATTTTTGTTCCTTCTATTAAAACAATCTGGCGATGAGCAAGTTAATAAAAATTCATGTAAGACAGCTTTATGGCCTGATACCTAACTAAGCAAAAATCAGTGTTACTGAGCAAGAATACAATTCCAACCTTAAATCGATACCTTTATATATTTTCGTCGCTGCCCTACGGTGAGCACCGTCGGGCGACCTAAAGAATATGAAGAAGCCTTCTTCTAATGGTCAAAAAAACCTAAAATCATGGGTATTTCAGAAATTTACCTTTGATTTTATAGAAAAAAAAGATCGGGAAACAGGATTTATGCAGAGAAAACGGAAACTCGATCCTGTCCTTTTGATATTTTCCCTCATTTTTGGAGTCAGCAGTCATCTGAAACCCACATTAGAGGAGATTCATCGTCATTATGTTGATCTTGATGATAATCCAAAGATTGAAACCTCAATTTGTAACCAAAGTTTCAGGAAACGGTTTAATTATAAATTAGTAGATTTTTTGAAATCCCTGATGGATAATTATATCGATCAAATAGTTCATCAGTCACCTGCTCATTTAAAGGGAATAGTTGAGGATTTCAAAGATATTTTAGTTCAAGACAGCAGCATTATTCGAATTAGTAAAAAGTTCTACGATTTGCATCCCGCAGCAGGTTCCCGTGACGATTCTGCAGGATTAAAGATCCATGCAGTTTATAGTGTTGTTTACCATTCTGTAAAAAATGCAATAATTACAACAGAAAGAGTTCATGACTCTAAGATGCTAAAAATTGGACCTGATGTTGAAAATATTCTCCTGATTAACGATCTTAGATACTATTCTCTGAAAACATTTTCAAAAATTCAAGAATATGGAGGTTTTTTTGTTAGTAGAGTAAAAAGCAATGCCGTTTTTAAGGTTGTTTCAATAAATTCAGGCCCTCCAGAAATAACATCAATTGTAGATCATAATTGCTTTAAAAGCATAAATGGTGATGATTTTTTAGATAGGTGTTACGCAGTTAACTTTTATTATATATAGATCTATATATATTGACAACACCAATAATATACGTGCCTGTAACTATGCAACCTTCAGATGTTGATTATATCAATTACTTAATCGCTGCTCGCTGTGACGTTT
>NZ_DAONKG010000165.1:0-5611 GCF_035406105.1 Methanospirillum sp. | reverse complement strand
GTTCCCGCTCCTCGATACTGAACCGGATATACTTAGCCTGCTCTTTCAGTTCCGGTATTATTATCTGATCCAGGGCATTCACTCTCCTGCGGTTCATCTGGATCTCATTGCCCAGGCGTCGAAGAGTTGTCTCCGTCTCCGCAAGCCGGATGATCATATCCATCTCAGCCTCGAACTTTTCGGCTGCCTCATTAATCCTGCTGCTGGTACCGATAAGCCCGTATCCCCGCTGCATCACATTCAGGGCAACACTCTTCTTCTGGATGACCGGAACCGACACACCCATGATATTCTTTCCAGAAATATCAACCATTATCTGCCGTTTCGTAGCATAAGAGGCTGATTTTACTGCAATCGGATCGTCAACTGCTTCAGCAACCAGAAGGGCGAGATCAGCCTCAATGGCAAGCTGTTCAAGCCCTTCCCTGGACTCAGAAAAGTTGACCATAATCTTAAAAAATTCCTGAATGAGAGCTTCCATCTTCTCTTTGAGGAGATCACGTCCCTGCTCTGCCAGCACAATCTGGGATCGCTTCTTCATCAGCTCCATCCGGGTCGGGTGCACCTGCTCCATAGCTCATTCTCCAGAGATGATTAATGTCCGGTATTTATCAATATACTCCTGTTTTATTCGTTTCAACTCATTATCAGGCAGCAGGCCGAAGAGCTCCCAGGCAACCTGGAGCGTTGTCTCAATGCTCCGCTCCACATTGCCCTGTGATATGAACCGTTTCTCAAAGTGATCGGCAAACTTGAGATAATTCCGGTCAAGTTCAGAAAGAGCCTCCTCTCCGACAATCGCAACCAGCCGGCGGAGATCCCGTCCATAGGCATAGGATGCATAGAGCTGATCTGCCACATTCCGGTGATCCTCTCTTGTTTTTCCCGGGCCAATACCCAGATTCATAAGCCGGGATAAACAGGGAAGGGCATCTATGGGCGGATTGATCCCCTTCCGGAAGAGGTCACGGGAAAGAACAATCTGCCCTTCGGTGATATACCCGGTCAGATCAGGAACCGGGTGGGTGATATCATCATCCGGCATTGTCAGGATGGGGATCTGAGTGATTGAACCGGTGCAGCCCTTGATACGTCCGGCCCGCTCGTAAATGGTTGCAAGATCGGTGTACATATACCCCGGATACCCGCGACGACCGGGAATCTCCTCCCGTGCCGTTGAGATCTCACGAAGGGCATCACAGTAATTGGTCATATCGGTCAGGATGACCAGCACATGCAGGTTGTACGTATATGCAAGGAACTCTGCAGCGGTCAGGGCACACCGTGGGGTTGCAATCCGCTCGATAGTCGGATCATCAGCCAGGTTGAGGAAGAAGACGACCCGTTCAAGGGCACCACTCTCTTCAAACTCCTTCATAAAGAATGAGGCTTCCTTGTAGGTGATACCCATTGCTGCAAAGACCACGGCAAAATTTTCCCCTTCTCCGAGGACCTTTGCCTGCTTTGCAATCTGGGCGGCCAATTGATTCGCCGGAAGCCCTGCACCTGAGAATATTGGAAGTTTCTGCCCTCTGACAAGGGTGTTTAATGCATCAATTGCGGATATTCCGGTCTGAATAAACTCTGCAGGCTTGTCACGGGAGTAGGGGTTGATCGGCATACCGGCGATATCAAGCTGAGCCTCAGGAATAATAGCCGGACCGCCGTCACGTGGTCGGCCAACCCCGTCCAGAACCCGTCCCAGCATGTCATAGGAGACATCAAGGAGCGGTGAGTGCCCGGTAAACCTGACCGTGGTGACATGACTGTCTATCCCCCGTGTTCCCTCAAATACCTGGACAACCGCGATATCCTCTGAAATGTCAAGAATCTGACCGGTCCGCATCTCGCCATCCGGCAGAATGATCTGTGCCGTCTCACCAAAGGAGATCTCTTTTGGACGCTCCACAAAGATCAGAGGACCAGACACATAATTGACCGTCTTATACTCGACAGTAATCAGGCTGCCGTGCTGCATGTCTGCACCTCCAGGTTTTCAGTCTGCTCCCAGACCGTATCACTGAGCGCTTTAAGCCGCTCCAAATCTTTCTGCTCCTTCATCCTTGCAATCTCTGACCGTGCCGGGATCTGGAGAAGAGAGCGGAGCGGTACACCACGTCGAAGCGCTGCACGAATTGCATCATAATACCAGATGATAACTTTCAGCATCCAATACTGCTTCTCAAGCGGGCAAAAGGAATCATCATCACTGTAGGCACTCTGTTGCAGGAAATCTTCGCGGATAATCCTCGCAATCTCAAGAACTATCTTTTCTTTGTCAGGTAAAGCATCAGGTCCGACCAGTTGCACAATCTCCTGCAATTCCACCTCTTTTTGCAGGATATACATTGCCCTTCCCCTGAACTGGTACCAGTCCCTGGCAACATTTTCTGAAAACCATTCCTCAACATCCTCAAGATACAGGGAATAACTCCGAATCCAGTTTACCGACGGGTAGTGCCGGCGGTAGGCAAGATTTGCATCAAGTGCCCAGAATGTTCCGGCAATACGAAGGGTATTCTGGGTAATCGGCTCTGAAAAGTCTCCACCAGGAGGTGATACCGCTCCGATAATCGTCACAGACCCGGTCTTCTGTTCCGACCCTGCACAGATGACCCGGCCCGCCCGTTCGTAAAATGCCGCAAGCCGGGTTGCAAGATAGGCAGGATACCCCTCTTCTCCTGGCATCTCCTCAAGCCGTCCAGATACCTCACGGAGTGCCTCACCCCATCGGGATGTTGAATCTGCAAGGAGGGCAACATCATACCCCATGTCCCGGTAATATTCAGCGATGGTAATCCCCGTATAAATCGATGCTTCACGGGCAGCAACCGGCATATTTGAGGTATTGGCGATCATGATCGTCCGCTCAATAAGCGGATATCCGGTCCGGGGATCAGTCAGTTCAGGAAACTCGGTGAGCACATCGGTCATCTCATTCCCGCGCTCACCACACCCGATATAGACAACCACCTGGGTATCTGCCCATTTTGCAAGCGTCTGCTCAGAGACCGTCTTTCCGGTCCCAAACCCGCCGGGGATCATGGCAGTCCCACCCTTGACCAGCGGGAACATGGTATCAAAGACCCGTTGCCCGGTGAGCAGAGGAACTTCCGGGTCAAGACGTTTAACAAACGGACGCCCTTTCCTGACCGGCCATCGCTGAAGCATGGTAATCTCTGTCCCGTCAGCAAGGGTACAGACCACATCGGTCACCGTATAGTCCCCGCCAGAGATCGTTTTAATCTGCCCGGATATACCCGGTGGAACCATGATCGAATGAACCAGATGAAACTCCTCAACCGTTCCGATCACATCACCGGACTCTACCGCATCACCTGGCTTTTTGAACGGAGTAAATGACCATCGCTTCTCCCGATCAAGGCCAGGGACCATAATTCCCCTGCTGATATAATTCCCGCTCTTTGCATACAGGGCAGGAAGCGGTCGCTGCACGCCGTCATATATGGATGACAGAAGACCTGGACCCAGTTCAACGGAGAGCGGAACACCAGTATTCTCCACCGGTTCATGGATCATCAGACCGGTGGTATCCTCATAAACCTGGATGACTGCCTCATCGCCTTCAAGCCTGATGATCTCACCAGGAAGAGCAGCCCTTCCCACCGAAACCACATCATACATCCGTGACCCGGTCATGTATCGTGCAGTAATTACCGGTCCTGAAATCCGTGCAATTGTTCCGGTTATCATATCAGCTCCTCATTACGACGTTATATCCGATTGCTCTCCGAAGCAGCCGTTCAACATACCCGCTCACCTCATCACCTTTCCGGGGTGCAGGAATAGGAATGATGACCGGGTGATAGCACCGTTCAACCTGTTCATAGAGAGTCTTATCAAGGTTTGCAAGAAAATCCTCCCTTATGGCGATGATTCCGGCCTCTTCCTCATGAAGGAGGGAGGAAAGGACACGGGACGCCTGCAGGGAGTCTTCGGCCTCCATCACGTCCGAACCGGCAAGACGAAACCCGGTTGCAGATTCCGGATCCGTGATGACAATCACTTTATACATACACCATCTCCGCCTCCATATCCTCAGGGGGAATCAGGGCATTTTTACACCGTGCAATAATTCGCAGATTCATCACTTCTGTATATTTTGCCCACAAATACCCGATGATCACGGTCACCGAAAGGGGATCGCCCCGGTATAACCTGACCGCATGCCTGATGAGATATTCATCAAGAAGATGCTGATATGCAGATATTTTGACAGAATCGCCCTCACTGCTCCGAAGATCAGCCAAAAACCGGTAGGGTGTCTCCTCGAGGTACTCAATCAGGGATGCAATGGATCCAATATTTACGAGGGTTCGAAGTTTCTTCCGGTTAAAGACCTTCCCGCCATCCAGAAGCAATGGCTCTGCATCCTCTGGATCAACATGATCCCGGAATACCAAAAGCAATGATTTAATGTTGATAAGGTCAATTTCAGTCCCGATGATCTCACGGATCTTCTGCTCTGCTGCTGACCTGCCAGGAACAAGTGAGAGGGCACGCTCATAATAAAACCGATCAAGGGCATTTTCCAGGATGAACAGATCACCATGGGCAGAATAATCAGGAAATGCACGGGTGAGCGGTATGGCATAGACTACCTCCCAGGTTGCCAGAAGATCGATGACACTCTTCACATCAGGCTGCTTTAACAGCTCAGAAAGGAGCGATTCATCAAACTCTCCGGCAGGAACAAGATTCTCCCTGATCTCCATGGTCGGCACTTTGATACGCTTTCCCCGCAGAATTGTCTTCAGGTTGTGAATATCCCACCGTGAGGAAAATATCAGGATATACCGCTCTTCCTTTTCTCCTTGTAAAAACCCACCGATCTTTCGAATTGTCCTGACAAGATTTTGTCTGAGTGCTTCCTCAATGCCAGACAGCCCGGGTTTTCCAACAAGAGCACGTTCAAGATCCTCACGATATGGCGTCTCTTCCAAAGCAGTGATCAGGGAGGTGATATCCGGCTTTAATATGAGATTGCTCAGGCTCTTCTTATCAAGAAGACGGGAATACATACCCCTGACCCTGGCATTGACATATCCGCTATCCATCAGGACCTCCCAGGATCAGATTCATAATCTCAAGCGTTGATGTATCCCGGATCCTTTCCAGCCTTCTCTCAAGGGTATTATCTGCAAGAATTTTCCCATCTGCAGATGTTCCGGTAAGCCCTCCTATCGTTGTTATATCAGGGACAATATCACAATCAATGCCTGATTTTAATACGACCTTTTTGCAGACAACACTATCAGCCGGATCGATATGGAGGATTATATCCTCACCGGACAGAGATGATATGACCTCTCGGGTCAGTCTTTCAAAGCGTTCAGGATATGATGGATCTGATCTGATATCAGCTAATTGCCGAAAGGCCTGTATAAATGCATCATCAATAAGTTTCTGCCTGACGGTACTGATTCCTTTCTTTACATCCTGCTTTGCCAGGAATTTCTGCCGGTTTGACTCCAGGATCAGGTCACGTTTTGCTTTCTCCAGGTAGTGTGCATGAATGGCAGATGACTCTGTCTCAGCTTCCCGAAGAATTGCTTTTACTTCTCGTTCAGCATTCCGGATAACTTCCTGT
>NZ_DAONKG010000164.1:0-5624 GCF_035406105.1 Methanospirillum sp. | reverse complement strand
CGCCCGGCTACCATCCTGCCATCGGACGGGTTGCATCAGCACGACGAGAGATCGGGTTCTTTTCGGTCTTTAATATGCTCGGCCCGCTGCTCAACCCTGCAGGCGCCTCGGCACGTCTGATCGGTGTTGGTGATCCGCGGCATATTCCTCCGATAACCGGTGCACTTGCAAACCTTGGAGTCTCCCATGCAATGGTGGTTCATGGAGACGGAACTGACGAGATAACTATCACCGGCGAGACCGTTGTCTATGAATTAAACCACGGAACTATATGCAGGTATACCCTGACACCAGAAGAGTTTGGGATTACCCGTGTCTTTCGGGATGCCATCACAGGAGGGAGTCCCACAGAGAATGCAGAGATAATTCTGGAGGTCTTCTCAGGGAAACAAGGTCCTTGTCGGGATATCATTCTCCTGAATGCTGCTGCGGCGATATACCTGGGGGAACAATCTTCCTGCCTCTATGACGGGTTTCGGAAGGCTCAAGAGGTGATTGATTCAGGACAGGCATACCGTCTCATCCAAGCACTTCGGAGGGACGTATGATCCTTGAAGATATAGTGGCATCAGCCCACCGCCGGGCATCCCTGCTTCCTGGTTCCTTTCAGACATCTTCCCATACACCAATCAGCCTGAAAGAGGCAATTATTCAGAAACAGAGATCACATGCCCGTCCGGTTATTGCTGAGCTGAAGTTTGCATCTCCGTCGCGAGGTGTTATCAGAAGAGAAGGACAGCCAGAAATGATCGCAACAGACCTGGTTCGTGGCGGGTGCTGTGCCCTATCGGTACTGACAGAACCTGAATACTTCTCCGGATCTGCCAGCATCATCCCGGCCATCAGGGACAGGGTGACCGTTCCAATCCTGAGAAAGGACTTCATTGTACATGAGCAGCAACTTGATGAGACCCGTGCTCTCGGAGCAGATGCGGTCCTTCTCATTGCCTGTGTTCTTGGTGAGAATACCGCATATTTTGTCGATGCAGCAAAAAAACGGGGACTTGAACCACTGCTTGAAGTGCATAGCAGACAGGAGGCACGAATGGCCATTGACACCGGAGCGGATCTCATCGGGATTAACAACCGTGATCTTCGTTCGTTCAAAACCGACCTGTCCACAACAAAGCGGATTGCGCCCCTTATTCGTGAGGCAGGCAGGACGGTGGTGTCTTTAAGCGGGATGATATGGCCCTGTGATATCAGGTTCATGAGTGCCTATGCAGACGGGTTTCTGATCGGATCAAGTATCATGTCCTCAAAGAATCCTAAAAAACGACTGGAGGGATTGGTATACGCATAAAGATCTGCGGCATTACAAGACCTGAAGATGCACGCCTTGCTGACAGGGCCGGAGCTGATGCCATAGGGGTTGTCCTCTTTTCGGATTCCCCCCGCTCCGTATCGGTAGCGCAGGCATCAGACATTTTCAGGGCAGCAGGACCATACATGGGACGGGTGTGTGTATCCCATACCAGTTCTCCCGGTGAACTGAGAGAGATCCTTGCGCTTCAGCCAACGGCGATTCAGATCTCACACCCCCATATTCTCCCTGCCTCTCGTCCATACCAGGTCATAAGAGTCATCAGGCCCGGTGATCCGATCCCATCAGCTGCCGACGCCGTGATCGTTGATGCAAGTATGGGAAGAGGAGTTATCTATGACCATGAATACTCGAAAACTATCATATCCATGTCAAAAATACCAGTAATACTTGCCGGGGGACTTACCCCGGAAAATATCAGGGATGCAGTACGGCTGCGGCCATATGCAGTCGATGTTGCATCAGGTGTCGAATCATCTCCTGGCATTAAGGATGCAGAGAAAGTGATGGCATTTGTAAAAAACGCACGGGAGGCATCTCATGCAGCTTAATACCCGGCTTGGTGAGTATGGCGGATGCTTTGTACCGGAAACCCTTATGGGAGCCCTGGAAGAACTGGAAGACGCATACCTGAAAATATTGCCGGATAAGTCATTTCAGACCGAACTGAACGAGTACCTGACGACATACGCCGGGCGTGAGACACCGTTGACATGGTGCAGAAATGTCTCACGGGATCTGAAGTGTACCGTATATCTAAAACGCGAGGACCTTCTCCATTCCGGTGCCCATAAATTAAACAATGCACTTGGCCAGGCTCTCCTTGCAAAACACATGGGTAAAAAACGACTGATAGCCGAGACCGGTGCAGGACAACACGGGGTGGCAACAGCTATTGCTGGAGCAGTCCTTGGTCTTGAAGTGGACGTGTTCATGGGTGAAGTGGATATCGCCCGTCAGGCCCTCAATGTGGCACGGATGAATATGATGGGGGCACGAGTCATCCCGGTGACGAGTGGAACCCGGACACTCAAGGATGCCATGAACGAAGCACTTCGCGACTGGGTAGCCAGAGTATACGATACCCACTACCTGATAGGGACGGTTGCCGGACCCCATCCCTACCCGGTTCTGGTCAGGGATCTCCAACGGGTTATCGGGGATGAGACAAAAAAGCAGATTTTAAAAGCCGAAGGAAGACTGCCTGATGTTATCATCGCCTGTATTGGCGGGGGATCCAATGCGATTGGAATCTTTCATCCATTTATCAATGATCCATCCATCAGTATGTACGGCGTGGAAGCAGGAGGGGAGGGGCTGGACAAGAAACACGGGGCGTCACTGTGTGGAGGAAGACCTGGAGTACTTCACGGGAATTATTCATATCTTCTTCAGGATGCCTTTGGTCAGATCATTGAGTCACATTCCATATCTGCCGGGCTTGATTACCCGGGAGTCGGTCCTGAACATGCGATGCACAAAGATTCAGGACGGATCATCTATACCGCAATAACGGATACCGAGGCCCTTGAGGCATTCCTCTACCTTTCCAGGATGGAAGGCATCGTTCCTGCACTTGAATCATCACATGCGGTCGCCTTTGCACGAAAACTTGCTCCTGAATTATCAGAGGACGCTGTCGTCATCATCAACCTCTCCGGAAGGGGCGATAAGGATGTGGAAACGGTCATGAGATATATGGAGGGGAAACGATGAACCGTCTCAAAGTGGCATTTCAAAACCGTACAAAAAGCCTTCTTATGACCTTTACCGTTGCTGGCGATCCGGATTATGCGACCAGTCTGGAGATTGTCCGGGCACTTTTGAATGGTGGGGCAGATATCATTGAACTTGGTCTTCCCTTCTCTGACCCGGTTGCTGACGGACCGGTCATTCAGAAGGCTGATCAACGGGCACTTGCTTCAGGGATGAATACCGACCGGTTCTTCGATCTTGTCAGGGATATACGAAGGGAGTCTGATATCCCGCTCGTGGTCCTTACCTACACCAACCTGATACTTCAGCGGAATATCAGAAAATTTTACCAGGATGCTGCTGATGCCGGGATAGATGCCGTCGTGGTTGCCGATCTGCCGTATGAGGAGGCTGGTCCGTATATTGACGCCGCAGAGGCAGTTGGGGTCGCCCCGGTCATGATGGTCAGCACAACCACCTCGCCAGAGCGTCTTTCAAAAATCCTGACCGTTCATAGTGGATTTATCTACCTGGTCGCGGCTCTTGGTGTCACCGGGATGCGATCACATACTGACCCTGTGGCACGAAACCTGCTTTTGGATCTGAAAAAAAGGACAAATATACCGGTTGCACCAGGATTTGGTATTTCTGACCGGGAACAGATTCGGGAATGGGCTGATGCAGGGGCTGATGCAGTCATTGTGGGGTCTGCCCTGGTCAGAAAAATTGAAGAATGCCTCAACGAGCCGGATACCCTGGTTCCTGGTATAACAGAATTTGTCCAATCACTCATCAAAGAATGAATCAGGGGCGGTTACAGCACCCGTCGCGAATGAGCGGGAGGCAGATCATAAACCGGGATCCGGTTCCCGGTCCGTCACTCTCCACCCATACTCTCCCTCCATAGCACTCCATCACCCGTTTTACTATGGCAAGCCCAAGACCTGAGGACTGCCGATCATGCCGTGACTGGTCGGCCATGTAAAACTCATCAAACACATGTAACGCCTCTTCCGGAGAAAGGCCGATACCAGTATCCTCAAAGATGATAGTGACTGCCTGATCATCTGCCTGGGCATAAATCCGAATCATACCACCAGTACCGGTATACTTGACTGCATTGCTCATCAGGTTTTCAAACACTGATGAAGCATCCCGGTTTGAAAAATTAATCGTCAGATCCTGGGGAACACGTACCTCTACGGTCAGGTTTTTCTGTTGAATAAATAACCATTGCTTCTCTACAGCCTGATGAATGAGGGCAGCCGGATGGATCATCTCAAACTCAACCACCCCTTCCTGCCTGGTGAGTCTGGCCAGGGTGAGAATCTTTTCTATCTGTTCCCTGATTGAGTACACGGACCTGAGAAGAACCCCAAAGAGTTCACGCCTCTCATTATCCTGTTCCTCATGAAGAAGCGTAGGCAGCAGGGCCACGAGCGGGGTAAGTGGTGTTTTCAGGTCATGCCCCAGCTGGTTGATAAAATCATCCTTCTGTTTAAGAAGCCTGCTTACTTCATCAGTCCGTTCCCTGACACGATCATCTAGTTCACGGTTCATTTTTATGAGCCGGATGGTCAGATAGTCAAGCTCACGGTTTTTATCTTCAAGCACCTGTGCATACTCCCTGAGCTGTGCTTGTGCCTGCTTTCGCCCACTGATATCTCTGGCAACCACCAGGATGGCCATCTTTCCCTGATACCTGATCGTCATGGTAGAGACTTCAACTTGTAAAATCTCTCCTTTAAGACCGACAAACCACTCTTCAACAGGAGGGTTTGCCGGTGTTCCGGATAAGGATGAATCAACCCGGGAAGTAACGAGAGGGATGTAATCAGGATGTACAAATGAAAGGGGATCCTGACCAACTATCTCCTCATCCTTTTCAGCCCCAAAATGTCTGATCCCGGCCGGGTTTGCATACAATATCTGTTTGCCGTCATGCACATAGATGGCATCTGGAGAGAGTTCGATAAGGGTCCTGTATCGCTCCTCACTCTCCCGCAATGCCTGGTATGCCTGCATAAGTTCACGGGTCCGCTCACTTACCAGAATTTCCAGCTCTTCGCGGGATTTTTTGAGGGCTTCTTCCGCCTGTTTTCTGGAAGTTATATCACGGATGCATTCGATGGCACCGACAATCTCGCCATCAGGGTTTCTCAGCGGAGACGCAACACCCCACAGATACACAACCTCCGGACCGAGACAGGTCATATACGCCTCGCCGATGATGATATCCCCGTCCCGCCTGAAATTATAGTATTTTTCCGGGGTACCCTGAACAGGGTTGAGTGCCATATCTACCAGGATCGGTCTTTTTTCACCATAGAACGGGACTGCGTATGCATAATCACCCTTTCCAACCATCTCCTCTGCGGCAATTCCGGTAAGAGCGACCATGGCACGGTTCCAGAATATCACCTCTCCCTGCAAATTGATAACAACGGTTGCATCCGGGAAAAAGTCGATGACATCGGCGAGTTGTTGTTTAGACTCCCTGATTTCATCCTCCGCCTTTTTCCTTTCAGATATGTCAATAATGACTCCGCGAAGCCCGGTTGTTACACCTTCTTTATAAACCGGAGCAGAATGGATTATGACCGGG
>NZ_DAONKG010000163.1:0-5642 GCF_035406105.1 Methanospirillum sp. | reverse complement strand
GGGACCAGATTGATGTGATCGGATCTGATCATGCCCCCCATACCCGGAAAGAGAAAGCCATGGATTTTCATGCGGCTCCATCCGGCATACCCGGGGTTGAGACGATGATCCCCCTTCTTATGGGATGGGTACATGAGAAGAAGATCAGTATTCCTGATGTTATCTCAAAGACTTCAGTCAGACCATCTGAGATTCTCGGGATCAGACCTGCCGGGTTTTCCCCCGGAGATCGGGCAGATTTTGCGATTTATCCAAATGAACTGACTCAGATAACCACTGAATCCCTTCATAGTGCGGCAGGATGGTCTCCGTACGAGGGGATGAATGCGGTGTTTCCGGAACTGACGATCCTTGGCGGAGTGGTTGTATTTGATGCAGGAGATTTTTTCAGGCCTGATCTCTCATATGATCGGAACGGAACCGGACTCTGGGTGCCGGGAAGAGGTTATTGCCTGTGAGAACCAATAGGTATAGAGTGCCACTCCTCGTTTCCATAGGTCCCCGGGTGATACGATGAGGAATCATAGGGTGATCCACGGGACAACCCGGAAACGGTACATTCTTCGGCACCGCCTGGCTGAGGGCGTTTAATAGGTGAAGGACGGCAAAAGCCACTTGTGATCCATATTTGTTAGTGCCAGGCGACAAACTCTTAAATAGGTCTTAAATCAACATTCGGCATTAGAAAGTTTGCAATGAATAATTTTAAAAATCGTCTATTCTAAAATCATGGTTAAATTTGATGACTTTTTTCAATTTAGTCCGTTTCAAGATTACCCCTCATGGTTGACGGTCCGATCAAATGTCATTGTAAAGGTCTTAAACAAGGCTCTAATTATTCGGCCCTATTTTCCTATGGAAAATAGATTTAGAACTACTTATCTGTTTGATTTAAATAAATCCAAAATCACTACAAATTGCTGCCGAGTGTCGGTAATATTAATAGAACGCATGAATTTTTTCCAGAGTATCTCATAATACCTCAGAACAGGAGGTCATTTTCGGTATGAAATACCAGTCAACAAGGAATAATATAAATTTATTCATTGAGCAGGAATGATTCATACCCATGAATTCAAATGAGCGGGAAAATATGAAGAATATATGGAGAATTATTCGGTATTTTCTGTCACCCGACATTAAAATCAATTGGTATTACAGTTGATTGAACAATTGTTTTACTCAAGAGGACAATTAAACAAATATATATTATTACACGACGATCTCGTATTGCATGATCGGTAAATTATCCTTTGGGATCATTGCTCTTGTGCTGGGGGCAATGCTTTTCTGTGGGGCAGTATCGGCAGAAAAGGTTGAATCGCTCGGAGAACATGGTGCAGACCGTCTTCTCATCGCAACCACAACGAGTCTTGACGCAACCAAGCTTCTTGATCTTCTTGAAGAGAAATTCAAGAAAGAAACCGGAGTAACCGTAGAGCATGTTGCGGTTGGAACCGGGCAGGCTCTTGAGATTGCACGGAACTGTGATGCAGATATCGTCATGGTTCACGACCGTGTTGCAGAAGACAAGTTTATTGATGAAGGATTCGGTGTCGATCGTCGTGTCTTCGGGTACAACTACTTCCTTTTAGTCGGACCGAAAAATGACCCGGCAAAGGTAGCCGGACTGAACGGAACAGCTGCCTTCATGGCAATTGAGAAGGCAACTGCAGAGGATCCAAGCGTTATTTTCGTATCCCGTGGAGATAACTCCGGAACCCATTCACGTGAGAAACTCCTCTGGAAATGGGGCGGGTATGACTACGCAGACATCAACTCTTCAGAATGGTACCGTGAAGCCGGTGCAGGAATGGGCCAGACCCTCACCATGGCAGACGAACTTCAGGGGTACACCTTAACTGACTCAGCATCCTGGGGAACATACGAGAGCAACCTCTCACTTGTCCCGCTGGTTGAGAACGATGAGAAATTCCTGAATGTCTATGCCGTCATGCGTGTAAACGACGAAAAATGTCCAGATGTCAACACTGAGATGGCAAAGAAGTGGATAAACTTCATGATCAGTGATGAAGTCCAGGATATCCTTCAGACCTATGGAGTCGAAAAGAACGGCGTACCATACTTTAACCCTGGACGGGGTAGTGCAGATGTCATGGGCGTGACTGACGAAGAGACAAAGGATCCTGTGGTATAACCCACAAATTCTTTTCTTTTCTCAATAAACGTCTATTATGAATGATCTGCTTACCGGATTCCAGATGGCATTAAACCTGATTCTTGCAGCAGATCCTGAGGTCCTCACGATAACGCTCACAACACTGAGGATTACGTTTACATCAGTCCTCATCGGCACGCTCATTTCTATTCCGCTGGGAGCGGCTATTACCTTCAGGGAATTCCGGGGTAAAAAAACTCTTATTAGTATTATTCAAACCCTATATGCATTACCTACTGTTATCGTAGGTCTGCTCTGTTACATGGTTCTTTCTCGTTCGGGCCCTCTTGGAGATTTAAAATGGCTTTTTACCCCAAACGGAATGATCTTCGGCCAGACAATTCTTATCATACCAATAATGGCAGGTCTTACCATTGCAGCCCTTCAGGCGATTGATCCGATTATTACTGATACTATCAGATCTCTTGGTGCCACACGGCTTCAATTTTTAAAAAGTCATCTTCGTGAGGCACGTTTCGCCATCATGGCAGCAATCATCGTCGGGTTTTCACGGGCTATCTCGGAGGTTGGAACTGCTATTATGATTGGTGGTAACATTAAGGGACATACCCGGGTGCTGACAACCGCAATTTCATTGCAGACCTCAATGGGAAATTTCAATCTTTCCCTGGCCCTTGGTATCATTCTTCTTGCCATTGCTCTCATTATCAATCTTATAATGGGATTTGTTCAGAACAGGTAGAATATGATTGAAATTCAGGACATTGTAAAAGAATTTGATGGCAATACTGTGCTGACCGGCGTTACCGAGACCATTCAAAAGGGGGAAATATTTGCCATTATTGGTCCTTCCGGACAGGGTAAGACGACTCTGCTTCGTATCCTGGGACTTCTTCTGAAACAGACATCAGGCCGGATTCTCTTTGAGGGTAAACCAATTTCACAGATTTCTGATTCAGACCCTGTCAGAAGAAGGTTCGGAATGGTCTTTCAAACTCCGGTTGCATTTAAGGACTCGGTATATCATAATATTGCACTTGGCCTTCGATACCGGGGATTTTCAAAAGAAGTGATTCGGGAAAAAGTTATGCAGAAACTTGAAGAGATAGGACTTACCGGATATGAAAACCGGAAAGCCACCACGCTGTCCGGCGGGGAAAAGCAACGGGTATCTCTGGCACGGGTGATGGTTACCGGACCTGATGTCCTTATCCTTGACGAGCCAACTGCAAACCTGGACCCGGTCTCGACAGAGGTCATCGAAGATCTTATCCGATATTATAATAAAAAACTTGGAACTACGGTTATTTTATCAACCCATGACCTGATGCAGGGACAGCGGCTGGCTGACCGTGTTGCAGTTATGATGAACGGGCGGTTTATCCAGTCCGGACCAATTTTTGATGTCTTCACAAGACCCTGCTCGGAGGATGTTGCAAAATTCATCGGGATCAGTAATGTTCTATCTGGAAAAATTATCCGGAAAGAAGAGGGCATGTCGGTAATTCTGGTTGATGGCAAAGAGATTCATGCTATTGCAGAAGAACCTGTCGGGACACAAGTAAAGATTGCAATAAGACCGGAGGAGATTACCCTGCATACCGGCCCTGACCAGTGGAGTAGTGCCAGAAATATCCTCTTCGGGGTAGTTGAAGCGGTCAGACCCTTTGGTATAATAAGTCTTATCAGGGTAAAATCCGGGGATCTTATCCTGTCGGTCCAGGTGACCTGGCAGTCAATAAAAGAACTTGACCTTAAATCCGGAGTCCAGGTATCACTATCATTTAAAGCCCCTTCAGTTCATATCATGCCTGACGAGAATTCCTATGAATGTTAGTGATGTTCCTTTCCGTACACATATCCTCTCTGAACTTGCAGGATGTGCAGGAAATTTTGGAACCGTCCTTCCCCTTCTTTTTGCCGTATCTGTGGCAAGCGGAATGCATCTCTCACTGATGCTTCTCTCTGCCGGGATCTGGTACATCATCAGTGGATTATATTACCGGATTCCAGTCCCGATAGAGCCGTTAAAAGCGGTTGGTGCAATTGCCATCGCTGAACATATCACTCCTCAGATAATTGCAGCATCAGGAATTCTTACCGGAGCGATCTGTCTGGTTATTGGTATGTGCGGATTTATGAACCGGATTCAGAAAATTATCCCTGAACCAGTTATCCGGGGTGTACAGCTCGGACTTGCCCTTATCCTGGTAAAAAGTGCAATCCCCGAATTTATTATACCGGATATGCCATTTGCTCTCATATCAGGACTAATCGTGGTTCTTTTCTTTTTGGCAGCCAGGCATTACAAAACAACAGATTTTTCAGCACTGGTCATAATTACTGCCGGGTTTGTTTTGGCTGTGGTCACCACAGGTTTTCATGGAACTGCGTCATTTCCGATGCCGGAACTTACAATCCCGAACATACAGGATTTTTATACTGCACTTATCGTGCTCGTACCTCCCCAGATACCACTTACCCTTACCAATGCAATTCTTGCAACTTCACTTCTTATTACAGACCTTTTTAAAAGGGATGTTAATCCTGACAGGCTCTGTAAAACTGTCGGGATAATGAGTGTGAGTTCTTCGCTATTTGGTGGATTTCCCATGTGTCATGGGGCTGGGGGACTTGCAGCACATTATCGGTTTGGAGCCAGGACCGGACTGTCACTGGTATTTGGCGGGTTATTGCTCATCATCATAGCCGGTATCTGTACCTTTCCGGATATTGTATCTGCACTCCCGAAAGGAATGTTTGGCATCCTGCTTATCGTGGTTGCGATAGAACTGGCACGTCATGGATTGAAAACAACCGACCGGATTGTATCCGGAATAATCGCCGTGCTTTCGATTCCCTTTGGTCTAGCCGTTGCCTTTGTTGCCGGATTTGTATTAGCCTGGGGACTACAGTATCGCAGAAAAGTATTGAAAAACTGACGACATATTATATTCGGCATTTATGGTCAAACCACCATTTCATCCCGACAATTGAGACAATAAATAATCCGGTAATACCATTCGCACAGGTTACGGGAATGTCATGGTTGATAAGTCCATAGATCATCCAGAGAAATACTCCGACGAGAAGTAAAAATAACAGTCCCCATGAGAGGTCATGAGCAGACCGGCATTTCCATGTCTTTATAACCTGTGGAAGGAATGCCAGGGTGGTACAAACCCCGGCAGTATATCCAGTAAAAGGGAGCATATCCATATCATTACTCGCACACATCTACAAAAAAAGGATGGCGGGTGATTCAGTATCTATCAGAAAATACTTTTATTATTCTGCCCGGATAATCGTTCCAATCTTTTCTCCGTTTATTGCACGTGTTATCATACCAGGCTTATGACCGTTCACAATCTGAATCTGTTTTATATTCCGGCATTCAAGCATCAGTTCGATGAGTTTTCGTTCAATTACCAGATCCTCCATGTTCATTGCAATAAGTTCACTTGCGGTGATTTCAGGAATCAGTTTTGCATCAGGATATTTG
>NZ_DAONKG010000162.1:0-5659 GCF_035406105.1 Methanospirillum sp. | reverse complement strand
AGAGCATCTTTTGTAAAATCAAATGAAAATTCTGCTGTTTTTACCTGATAGAGAATATCTTCACGTGCCTGCCCGGCATTCTCAATAAATTGGACCGGGTGGACAGAGATATCAGGCGAGTGTTCACCCTGGTTATCTGCCATCACCATACAGCAACAGAGAATACAGAAGAGCGCAGTAAGCACTCCTTTAGATATGTTCCGGTTCATCTCATCCTAACCCCCAGGTTTTCTATTGACCCCATGGTAAAACTCCTGCATATTCTGTTAATTCTGGTTTTATCCAAAGATTCAGCCTGAGATAAAATCATCAGAATCTGCAGTGTCAGCTCTCCCGTTCGACACCTGTTTTATGCCATGTACAATATGACAAGGATATTTTTTATTGACGTATAATATTTTCTAAAAAATATTAGATTAAAAGTCAGATTAGGAGAAATTACAGGTCATGCAACTCAGGTAAAAAATAAAAACCATGTAAAAATTTGAATTTTTTTGTGAAATAAAAGGCTCTGGATAAAAATTATGTGCTCTGAAGGTCCTATGCAGACGATGACCCGCCGTCCTCTCCGGAAGATGTGGCTTCCCGTTTCATAGAGGGGAAGAGGATGACTTCTTTAATTGAGGTATTACCGGTTATGAGCATAACAAGACGGTCAATACCGATTCCAACCCCTCCCGTCGGTGGCATACCATACCCAAGTGCATTTACAAAATCATAATCATGCATCTGGGCCTCTTCATCACCAAGCCGCCGCTTTTCTTCCTGGGCTTCAAACCGCTCCATCTGATCGAGGGGATCATTCAGCTCAGAGAACCCGTTGGCGAGCTCCATCCCGGCAATAAACAGTTCAAAACGTTCAACAAACCCCTCTTTTTCCCGGTGCGACTTTGCAAGAGGGGAGTTTTCAACAGGAAAATCAGTGATGAATGTCGGCTGGATCAGCTTATCCTCAACAAGAGCCTCAAAGAAGAGGACCAGCATCTCCCGCTGGGTGCGGGCATCATCAACGCCATCAACCCCTTTTTCACTTCCAATCTTTTTCAGACTCTCAACATCATGAGCAAAGATATCAACCCCTCCAAGGGTCCTGACGGCCTCTTCCATGCTCATGACCTGCCAGGGGGCCGCATATGATATTGTATTCTCCTCAAAAACGACCTCGGTTGAACCGGTCACTTCCTGCACAATACTGCTGATGAGCGACTCAGTCAGCTTCATCATATCAGTATAATCAGCATATGCCTGGTATATCTCAACCATAGAAAACTCTGGATTATGGCTTGTATCAATGTCTTCATTCCTGAAGTTTTTTGCAACCTCAAACACCTTCTCAAAGCCTCCCACCACCAGTCTTTTCAGGTATAATTCTGGCGCAATCCGAAGGTAGAGTTTCTGACCGAGGAAATTATGAAATGTGGTAAAAGGACGGGCATTTGCCCCACCATACAGAGGCTGAAGAGTTGGTGTCTCAAACTCAAGAAATCCCTGACTGGTAAGGTAATTTCGAAGCAGTGATATGATTCTGCTGCGGGTTTTAAATGTCTCCCGGCTTTCTTCATTCACGATAAGATCAAGATACCGCTGCCGGTACCGTTTCTCAAGATTTGTCAGACCATGGAATTTTTCAGGCAGTGAGCAGAGGGTCTTGGTAAGGAGGGTAAAATCATCAACAAAAATTGATATTTCACCTACTTTTGTCTTAAAAACTCTTCCTCTCACTCCGATGATATCTCCCCGCTCAATACAGGATTTAAAAATCTGAAATTTCCCTTCTGGAAGGGCATCTTTGCGAATATACAACTGGATCCTGCCGGTCTCATCCCGAAGATCTGCAAAGTAAGTCTTGCCATGATCCCGGACCCCGTATAACCTGCCGGCCGTTACCACCTGTTCAGAAGAGGGGTCATGCCCTGCGTCCTGGTATGCTGATCTGATCGCTGCAATGGTATGAGTGCGCCGAAACTCATGAGGATACATTGGGACTCCTGCCTCAATGAGTTGGTGACGTTTTGCCAGTCTTTGTTCATCAAATTGTATAGATGGATTATCCTGCATGAAAGACTCCGGTATTTCAGGTTGCATAAGGTGTCCTCCACACCTCAGTTCACCTGTATGCTCTAAGCTCTCTACATATTGCCCTGCACGGTATATATCAGCACGGAAAGAAGAAGAGGAGATAATTTTTTCATCCTCTTTTGGAAAAGAAGACCAGTGATGCCACCAATACGATCAGGATCACCGGTACAGCAGGCCAGGGGGTTCCCGTAGCATGTTCTGGTTCAGGAATGAGAACGGTATTTACCTGAAGAACCTGACCGGGTATTAATTCAACCATTGACGAGTATTCCTGGTACCCGGGAAGAACCAGCCGGTAGGTATGCGTACCAGAACAGACGGTATCAATAGTTGCCGGAGTAACACCGACAAAGGAGCCATCAACATAAATTTCTGCTCCGGCAGGTTCAGTGTTCAGGATGAGTTTTCCACAATCCTGGGGCATTGGACTTGGATTGAGTATCGCTGATACCGGAGTTGCCTCTCCTGGTTTCACCGTGACCGTTGTGGAATAATCCTCGTAATTTCGGATACTTAGATATATCGAATGCGGCCCGGGACTGATACTGGTCAGCTCGAGTGGTCGTCCGGTCTCCGTGGTTCCCTTAAACTGACCATCAAGAAATACCGATGCACCCGGAGGATCTGAAGTAATCACAAGAGCCCCTTCTGATGATCTTTCCACCGGCCTGAGTGAGGTTTGTATGCTCGTCACCTGCCGGTTACTGACTACTACCCATTCCTCATAATTTTCATATCCTGCCTTGGTTATGAGGATCCGGTGTTTTCCGGGAGGGATATTTCCGATCACCGTATTGGTTACACCTGAAAAAACCCCGTCAACATAGACCGAGGCGCTCCCCGGTGTTGTGCTGACCTGAAGGGATCCGGCACCGGACCGGACCGTCATATTTGCATGGAGACGAGTGACCTGGCCGGGAAGGACTTCAACATTTGCCACATAGGGCTCGAATCCTGAGAGGAAGAGGGAGACAAGATGTGTTCCGGTATTTATATGCCGGTATGTCCAAGGAGTCATCTGACCCATACCATTATTTACCGTGACCAATGCTCCTGACGGTGATGATGTCACTTCAAGCGTACCAAACGGAGAGACCGGAATTAATGAAGCTTTGATTGGAACAACCTGACCGGAAGCAGGAGTGCCTGCAATGGTCTGTTCCCATATCTCAAACCCCTGCATCATCACCCGTATCCGGGTTCCCTCAGACTGGTTTTGTGCTGGGATAAGGACTGGTGTCTCTCCCATAAACTGTGAGCCGACAAAGACATCACCCCCTTCCGGGACAGATGTAACTTCAAAATATCCTGTTTTGTCCTCTGCCAGTACTGGTGAGGTCAAAATACAGCATATACAGACGCAAATAACGGGAAGGAACAAATGACCCCTTTGAAATACGTAATTTCGCATAATGAACAGATCAGTATTTATTTCGCCATTAAAGAAGGTGATGGAGGCAGTCACGATGATGATAAGGATGCTTATATGTACATGGATATATAGTAGAAACAAGCAGGCAGCCGCCCCAAAAAAACGGCTGATGTCAGGGTATCGGATCTGGTGGGATCTGACGAATGGGATGCATGAAATTCCTGATTTATTGTCTGATACTGGGGTGTATCTGTTTGAGCTCATGCGCTAACACAATAGACCCGGTCCCTCTGCCATCATCTCCACATGACTCAACAATTGTATCATGCGTTGGTGCCTTACAAACCGAAGGGGATATTCTGGTCAGAAGCAATGGAATCCGTGAGGTATTCGGCGCATCCGGAAAAGGGATTAAAGTAGGTGTTATCGGAAATGGTGCCGAATCCCTGGAAGTATCACAACGGCTGGGGGAACTGGGACCGGTGACGGTCTTTGAACGGGGAAACGGTGATGAGGGAACGGCGATGCTTGAAATTATTCATGACATCGCACCAGATGCGGAACTCTTCTTTCATGCATATGGAGGAAGTTCAGACGAGTTTAAGCATGCAGTCTCTACCCTGGCAGATGCAGGATGCCGGATAATCTGTGATGACTTGTACTTTTTCAGACAGCCATTTCTGGAAGACGGTGATGTGGCAGATCATATCCGGGAGGTCTTAAAAAACCACCCCGATTGTATATATGTAACCGTTTCAGGCAATTTCGCATCGCTTCATTACCAGAAACCATGGAAACCAGGCATACGTATCGGTCCTGATCAGACGGTCCATGACTTTGGTGACGGATACGCCGCAGTCCCGATGATCCTGATGCCAGGCGATGAGGTCATTGTAACCCTGCAATGGGACGATCCGTGGGGAGGGGCAGTTCATGATTATGATCTCTTCCTCACTGATCCAAGGCTTGGAGAAGTCATTGCAACCAGCATGAACATCCAGGAAGAGACTGGTGAGCCGTTTGAACACCTGGTATTCAGAAATGACCTGAATGAATCCAGACGGGTTTCATTATCAATCGTCCGGAATGGGGAGAACAGAACGCCGAGTATTCTTGAGATGTTTATCAGGAACATCGATGCCAGGCAGGTTGAGACTGATATTGTAAAAGATCCAGCTGATTCAATATTCGGACATGCAGCCCTTGAGGAGGTAATAACCGTGGGATCGGTCGGAATTAATATGCCATATTCAATCTCACCGGACTCATCACGAGGGCCGGTAACAATCCGGATTCCTGAGCCTGCCAGACGGTGGAAACCGGATATCTGTGCACCCACAAATGTCCAGGTGAGCGGTGCCGGCAGTTTCCCGGTGCCATTTCCCGGGACAAGTGCCGCAGCCCCCCATGTTGCAGGAGTTCTGGCACAACTGCTCAGCTCGTTTCCAGATGTGTCACGTGATGAACTGATCTCCGCATTGTATGCCAATGCATTTGACCTGGGGGAACCGGGATGGGATCCCACCTATGGGTATGGCCTGATCGATGCCATAAAAACATTTCAGGCTCTTTTAGAGAGAAGGACAAATATTTAAATTTTTCAATATCTAGGGGTAACTTTCCGGATAATATGGCTTTTATTTTTGAAAAGACAATGGCATTATGCTATTGTGTATACACCGATCGAATCTGCATATCGAGATGTTCTTTTGGGAGAGCTCCAGCCACCCGATGAACAATCGAACCATTCTTAATAAAAAACAAACAGGGTATCGCAGAAATTCCATACTGATACGCTATCTGCTGGTTTTCATCAGTGTTGCACTTGGCAAATCGTATCCAGCCGGCATACTCTGCTGCAAGTTGTTCGATGACCGGAGCAAGCATCCGGCAGGGTCCACACCAGGGTGCCCAGAAATCAATTATAAGATTTTGATTTTCACGGACCACTGTCGCAAAATTATCCTGCGTGATAATAAGAATACCACTCTGTCCTGATGCCGGTGTCATTATGCGCTGTTTCATCTCTTCCATTCTTTTTGCCCGTAACCGCTCTAATTCCTCATCCATAGATGATGATTGGTGTATGAGCGGTTTAAGAATTCGCATCAGGTCAACGATACATATATATGGTTATTCGTGAGACATTTATATCCACTTTTAGCGAGGTGGGGTAGTCAGGATATCCCGACGGGCTCATAACCCGTA
>NZ_DAONKG010000161.1:0-5722 GCF_035406105.1 Methanospirillum sp. | reverse complement strand
GTAAGAAGAAATCAGTAATTGCGCCTGAGCTCTGTGACGGATGCGGTCTGTGTGTTGAGGTCTGCCCGAAGGAGATTCTTGAGGTGAAGGGTTCTGCGGTCAGGGTAAAGGATGGTGCCCTTGAATCATGTTCTCTGTGCCGGCTCTGTGAGCAGGCATGTCTGAACAGTGGTATTGGTGACGAGCCGGCTATTCATATATCAATGGATGACCGGAGATTTCTCTTCACCGTCGAGAGTGCCGGTGCCTTGCCGACGGTTGGAATTATCAAGCATGGACTGCTGTTTCTGAAAAAACAGTCAGATGAATTACACGAGGCTTTGAGTGAAATTAGAGGGTAACGGAGCATGACCAGAAGGAATGACAAGTCCAATCCGCGCCTTGCCGAACTCATCAGACTCCTGAAGCAGACGTCGCGTGAGAACGAAGTTGAGATCTGGAGTGATATCGCATCCAGACTTGAGAAGTCGCGGAAGAACTACGCGGAAGTGAACGTCAGCAAGATCAACCGGTATGCACAGGAAGGGGAGACCCTGATTGTACCGGGCAAGGTCCTTGGGAGCGGAGTTGTAGAGGCAGGCGTGACGGTTGCTGCACTGAGTTTTTCAGATGCTGCAGTAAGCAAGATCACAAAGGCAAACGGGCAGTGCATGAGTATTGAACAGTTGCTCTCTCAGAACCCGAAAGGGAGCAGGACAAGGATACTGAGGTAGGTATATCATGGTAACAATTATTGACGGTGATGGCCTGCTTGTCGGAAGACTTGCCAGCACTGTTGCAAAGCGTGCCCTTGCAGGTGAAGAGATCGCAGTTATCAATGCTGAAAAGGCAGTGATTTCAGGAAGCCGTGCACGGGTTCTTGGGAACTATAAACAGAAACGTCAGCGTGGTTCCCGTGAGGGAGGTCCGTTCTTCCCCCGAAGGCCGGATCATATTCTGAAACGGACCATTCGTGGTATGGTTCCCTATAAGCGTGAGCGGGGAATCGCAGCTATGAAGCGGATCAGAATCTATGTGGGTGTTCCGGATGAATTTGCCGGACAGCCGTTTGAAACGATTGAGGATGCAAGCAAGAAGCGGCTGGGCAACCCGTCACATGTGACACTTGGTGCAGTCAGCACGTTCCTTGGAGCAAAATACTGAATCAGGTGACCTCTGATGAGAATAATCAATACCAGTGGAAAGAGAAAGACCGCGGTTGCACGGGCAACATTCCGTCCTGGAAAAGGGGTAGTTCGTATTAACTCCCTGCTGCTTGATGTGTTCTCCACCGAGCTTGCCAGAATGAAGATATCCGAACCACTCCAGCTGCTTCCGGGTGTGCTGGACGGCGTGGATGTCTCAATCAAGGTGGCTGGCGGAGGTATCATGGGGCAGGCAGAAGCTGCACGTACCGCCCTTGCTAGGGGAATTGTCAAGTGGCATAATGATCCCCGGATGAAAGATGTTTATCAGGTGTATGATCGCAGTCTGCTCGTGAATGACTCACGTCAGAAAGAAGCCAAGAAGCCACACGGCCGTGGGGCACGGAAGAAATTCCAGAAGTCATACCGGTGAGCTTTATTAGGATGAACTATAACATTAGTGGAGCAACCAGATGATACCGGTTCGCTGTTTCACCTGCGGAAAGGTAATCTCCACTGCATACGAGGAATATAAACGCCGTCGGGATGCGAGCGAGGATCCAAAACAGATCCTCGACGATCTCGGAATGGATCGGTATTGTTGCCGGCGTATGTTACTCACGCACAAGGAGATTATTGACGAGCTTAACCCATACCAATGAGGGGTCGTAGGGTAGCCTGGACCATCCTAGGGCGTTCGGGACGCTCTGACCTGAGTTCGAATCTCAGCGACCCCATTCTTGTGCCAACGGATTTTTGAGGAGTTACGCATGCAAACTTATACTCGCTATGAGAAGGCGCGAATTGTCGGCGCCCGGGCACTTCAGATATCTATGGGTGCCCCGATCCTCATTGCTACGTCAAGTATTGATCCACTTGAGATCGCAATGGAGGAATTCGACCGTGGGGTTATTCCGATAACAGTGAAACGGAGATAGGGTAATCGGATGACCATCACGCGCGCAATCACTCTGCGAACCATCCTCGATTCCAGGGGAAGAAAGACGGTTGAAGCTGAGGTCAGGACTGAACACGGAGCCGGGCGTGCTGCAGCACCGGGTGGTGCAAGCACCGGTATATACGAGGCCGTGGTACGGGATCCGGAACAGGCAGTTCCTGATGCAAAATCGCAGGTTCTTCCCCATCTCATCGGGATTGATGCATCAGATCAGATCGGTGTGGATCGCCTGCTCAGGGAGATTGACGGGACAGATAACTTCTCCGGAATAGGAGCAAATGTTGCTGTTGCCCTCTCTCTAGCCATGGCAAAGGCCGCAGCAGATTCCCGGGGGATTCCGCTCTGGCAGCATATTGGTGGTATATTCACAGATTCAGCACCGCTACCGCTCGGCAATATTATCGGCGGCGGTGCTCATGCACCGCATGCGACAGAGTTCCAGGAATTTCTCGTAGCACCGACCGGCTGTGAATGTGTTCGTGATGGTATCTTCGCAAATGCACAGGTTCATAAAACCGTATATGATCTGCTCAGAAAGCGTGGCATATATGCAGGAAAAGGGGATGAAGGGGCATGGGCACCCCCGATCTCTGATCCTGAAGCCTTCAGGATTCTGACAGAAGCGATATCAGTGATATCTGATGAGACCGGATGTGAGATACGTCCAGGTATTGATGCAGCAGCCAGTCAGCTCTATGATCCTGAAACAGGGATGTACCGGTACCGGGATGGGACCATTAGATCACCGGATGATCAGGTCACCTATATTGCTGATCTGATTGACGAGTACGATCTGATCTATGTAGAGGATCCTCTCCACGAAGAAGACTATGCAGGATTTGCTGCCCTGAACCGTGAGGCAGGAAACCGGTGTCTTATCTGCGGAGATGACCTCTTTGTAACAAACACGAAACGTATCCAGGAAGGTATCTCTCACGGGAGTGCCAATTGTGTGCTTATCAAGCCAAATCAGATCGGGACCCTGACTGATACCTGTGAGGCCGTCCGGCTGGCAAAGCGCCACGGGATGGAGGTAGTCATGAGTCACCGGTCTGGTGAGACGGAAGATCCAGCCATTGCCCATCTTGGATGTGCATTTCAATGTGTATTTATCAAAACGGGGGTTGTCGGCGGGGAGCGGACAGCCAAATTAAACGAACTCATACGGATTGAGGAGAGTATCTATGAACGGAAATGAAATGGAGATTGAACTGAACGAGCCACTTGTTTCAGTTGAAGAGTATCTTGCAGCAGGTGTCCACATCGGGACCCAGCAGAAGAGCAGCGACATGAAGAATTTCATCTACCGCGTCCGCGGGGATGGATTGTATATTCTGGATATCAGGGAGACCGATGAGCGGATCAAACTTGCCGCAAAGTTCCTTTCCCAGTATGATCCGGCCAAAATTCTGGTCGTCACCTCTCGTCAGTACGGTCAGTACCCTGCCCGGCGGTTTGCAGATTCCATTGGCGCAATCTCGATCATCGGCAGATATATCCCAGGAACCCTCACAAACCCGCTCCTTCCACGCTATGTGGAACCTGATGTCGTTGTCGTGACAGATCCGGTCAGTGATCTGCAGGTGATCCGGGAGGCAATTCAGATCAGTATTCCGGTCGTTGCTCTCTGTGATACCAATAATATGACAAGTCTTGTGGATGTCGTTGTGCCCACCAATAACAAGGGGCGCAAAGCACTCTCCATGATTTATTTCCTCCTGACCAAGGAGTTCCTCCGTCATAAGGGATATAACACCTCCCTGACCCCTGAAGACTTCGAAACCGAGATGTAAGAGTCCGTCAAAGGGATCATCAGGAACCGATATCCTGAAACGTAACCGGGACTAATCCCTCGTCCATGAAGATCAGGGCTAGCACAGTTGCCGGGATGTTCTATCCTGGTGACCCCGGACGTCTCAGACAACTCCTGTCTGAACTCTTTCGGAATGTACCCTGCTCCGGTGATGCAGCAGGGGTGGTATCTCCTCATGCCGGGTATGTATACTCCGGAAGGACCGCAGCAACGGCGTTTGCTGCATTTGATGAGAAGTTTGAAGGAACATTTCTGGTCATAGGTCCCAGTCACCGGGGGTTTCCCACCTGTATATCGCAGATTCCCTGGGAAACCCCGCTTGGGATACTGGAGCCTGATACAGAACTTGGATCATATATTGACCTCCCGGTCGATGAACGGGCGATGGGGTATGGAACAGAGAACTCTCTGGAGGTCCAGATGCCGTTCATTCAATTCCGGTTCCCCCGGTCAAGGATTGTTCCGATCATGATGGGATACCAAACCCTTCCCGAAGTACACCGGATATCGTCAGTCATCATCAAAGCTCTGGAAAAATATCAAAAACCGGTAAAAATTGTGGCATCAAGCGACTTCTCTCATTATGTTTCAGCCGAAAAGGCATACCGTGATGATCACTATGCAATAGAAGCACTCATACATATGGACGTTGCAGAGTTTTTTTCCAGAATACAGTCGCATAACATCACCGCCTGCGGGTATGGTCCCATAGGCTGCATGATAGAAGTGTTAAAGACCCGGGGGAAAACCCGGTGCGATCTGCTCGAATATACCACTTCAGGAGAGGTCAGTGGTGATTACGACCAGGTCGTAGGCTATGCGGCATTGGCGGTGCGATAGTGGCAACCTGGAGTGCACCCGGAAAGGTATTCCTGTTCGGCGAACATGCCGTTCTGTATGAGAAACCCGGGATAGCACTTGCAATCAGACCACGGGTATATGTCACGGTCAGAAAAACAAATCATCCTCATCATGCGAAATCTCCCTATATTGATCAGTGTTTTCGTGAATTTGGGGTAAAGGGAAGTGTATACATCAACTCACAGCTTCCCAGTTCATCAGGACTTGGGTCATCAGCTGCTGTGACGGTTGCAACACTTGCAGCGATCAATGATGAATTTGATCTGGGACGGAGTAAGGAACAGATCGCGGAACTTGCCTGGAAGATAGAGAAGAAGGTTCAGAAAGGAAGGGCGAGTGCGACAGATACCACCGTCTCAACATACGGCGGTATGTTTCTGATCAAAGGGGGGACAAGGAAACGACTTGCACCGCAGAATTACCATTTGGTTGTTGGAAACACCCAGGTATCGCATTCAACCAGCAGGATGGTTGAAAAGGTCGCAGAACTGAAAACAAGACATCCGTCGATCATCAATCCTGTTCTGGACTCTATTGAGGCGATCGTGTTAGATGCCATGAAGCACCTTGATGAACCGGCATATCTGGGAAGACTGATGGATATGAATAATTGTCTGCTTGAGACGCTGGGTGTCGGCCATCCCCAGCTCTCTCGATTGGTTCTTGCAGCACGGCTCACGGGTGCATTTGGCGCAAAGATAACCGGTGCAGGAGGCGGAGGATGTATGGTGGCCCTGGCACCCAAAAATGTCAGGGCCAGGATTGCAGGGGCCATTGAGGTCTTTGATGGCAGGGCGATTATCACCTGCATTGACACAGAAGGACTGAGAAAGGAGCGGGATGCCTGATCGGATTATTGTAAAACTTGGTGGGAGTGTTATCACCGAGAAGGGAAGTGGTGATGCCGGAACCATTCGCAGGGATACGATACGGGACGTGGCAAAAACCCTCAAAAAACATTTAGAT
>NZ_DAONKG010000160.1:0-5742 GCF_035406105.1 Methanospirillum sp. | reverse complement strand
TTTCCATATTCTGGTTCTGACCGTGTGGGAGATTCCGGCCAGACATCTGACATGCTTTTTGACATAGCGTTGGTCCAGGTACCGGAAAAATGCCAGGATAATCCTAAAGATCTCCCGCTTTCCTGGTGGTAGTGATGCAAGGGTCGGATAGTACATGTCATATAAAGCTCTCCGTGGTGTCAGCATCAGGTAGGTATGCGGGATCTTTTTTGAGAGAAAACGTAATGCCATATCATCAGTCGCTATGTAAAAGTCATAATCCAGATGGAGGCGTTTAAAGAGCATCATCCCAGCCAGCTGGAAAAGCGGCTCGCCTGGCAGGGTTTTATGAAGCGGACAGAACCTGACATGTGCAGCATCAGGATATATTGTGCAGAAGTCGTCACTGACCGATAAACAGACGATGGTGGCATTAAGGGCCCGTGCCATGTCTATAAAAAACCTCTCTGCACCGCCTGGAATTTTAAAATCCATACAGCAAAGAATGGCAATTCTCATGTATCCTCCTGAAGGGTGATACCAATCTCATCCATAAACCGCTCTGCAATCCGCCCCCATCTCATCTCATCCGGAGGTTCAAACCTTCTGTTTTTTTGATGAACAATCATATCCGCGAGTGCATGAGATAGTCCCTCACTATCTCCCGGTCTGACAAACCTAGTCCCTGCATAGGACCCAAGGCTTTCAACAAGTCCGCCCACCTTTGTAGCCAGAATTGGAAGGCCGTATGCAATCCCGATATGGGCTACCCCGCTCTGGGATGCACGGGTATACGGGAGCACAAGAATGTCTGCTGCGGAAAAAAATACTGGTATGTCCCCATCTGCAATATACCGGTTTTCAAGCAGTATTCTGTCAGACTGTGGTGAGTGATGAATGAGATCTATTGACTGCTGATCCTCCCATGCTTCACCGGCAATAATGAGAACTGTCTTCTCCAAAATCGTATGAGGAAGCGTTTCAAATGCCTGAATAAGATATGCCACTCCTTTGTAGGGTCTGAGAAGTCCAAAAAACAGCAGAACCGTTTTTCCATCAACACCCAGGTTTGATTTACTCTCCATCTTATCAAGGATTGGATACTGGTCATACAGACCATGCGGGATTGTTGCTATCCGCGACGGATGAATCCGGTACTGAGTTGCGATCAGATCACGGTCATGCTCTGAATGAACAATAAATCTGGATGCACGTCTTCTTATGACTCGTCCCATCCCTTTTGCATAGGTACGGAGCGGGAGGATTGCATATTCCAAGGGATCGACGACCTCGTGAAATTCTATGATTATTTTTGTTCGTCCGGCCGTCAGGAGAACGAGGGCAAGAAACATATGCACAACACTCGATGTCCACCATTCAAAAATGACTACATCAGACTTTCGGATTCTATTGGCCCCTTCTGCCCATGAGAACGGATTATACCAGTCCAGAACCTCGGCAACATGAATAGATCTGGAAAGACAGACACAGCTCTCATTCTTTCCGACTCGTCTCCATCCGGGAAAAAGTCGCTTTGGGAGCATATTCCGAAAGAGAACTGCATAAACCGTACTCGTTTCTGCCAGCGCATTACAGAGTCTGATGGTATAATAACTGATCCCTGATAAAAACCGGGTTGACGGGCCGACAACCGAAATAATAGGTTTTTTTGTAGTATTCATTCTACAGTGACACTCTTTGCGAGGTTTCGTGGCATATCAATCTCTCTGCCGAGCCGGTTTGCGGTATAATATGCCAGGAGCTGCAGAAGTACGGTGGAGGTCAGGACCTGGATCCAGGGATGAGCTTTTGGCAGAGGGATGGTAACATCTGCAATATCCCTGACGTCGCTGTCGTCATCATTTCCGATTGCTATGATCGGTGTTCCGCGGGCTTTCATCTCCTTCATGTTGCCTAGCATGACTTCATACGCAGGTCCGGGGGTACAGATGGCAATGACCGGTGTTGCAGGGGATAATAATGCGAATGGGCCATGTTTGATCTCGCCGGCAGCATACGCCTCGGCATGGATATACGAGATCTCCTTCATCTTCAGGGCCCCCTCCATCATGACCGGGTAAAAGACTCCACGGCCGACATAAAAGAGATGTTCTGCCGCACTGCAGAGATCCACTGCATCAGTAAGATCGGTCAGGAGAACCTGCTCTATGGCATACCGTGCATGAGAGAGGATATCATAACATCGGCCACCGGAGAGGATGTTTACAATCTGCATGAGAACTCCGACCTGGGCGATGAATGATTTGGATGCTGCCACACTCATCTCAGGTCCGGCATGCATGAGGATCGTGTCATGGGCACTCCGGGTTATTGAGCTGTTCAGCACATTGGTAATCGCAACCGTCTTTACATTATTGCAGATGCCCTTTCTGATAGCCGCCAGGGTGTCAGCGGTCTCGCCACTTTGTGATATCCCGATGATCACATCACTGAACGGGACAGGGGTATATTTGTATTCTGACCCGAGCTCCAGCCTGACCGGGATGCCACACGCCGGTTCGATCAGATACCGGAAGATCATGCCGGCATGATACGAACTACCGCATGCAACAACGGTCATGGAGGATGCCTGACGCAGGGATGATGGTAGTGTCTCCTCAGAAACCGCGTGTAATGCCTGATGGATCGCGTCCGGTTGTTCAAAGATCTCCTTGAGCATGTAATGGGCAAATCCGCCCTTCAAAACCCGGTCTGGTGTCCAGGTTATCTCCTTGATCTCCCGTTCTGCTGGAGTATCTCCAAAGTACACAGTATATGAATCAGGTTTGAGTTCTGCAATATCTCCATCATCAAGATAGACAACCCGTGAGGTATACTCAAGAAGCGGTGTGATATCAGATGCAGCAAAGATCTCCCCGTCCCCGATTCCTAAAACGAGAGGACTCTGGTTTCGGGCAGCGATAAGGCGTTTTTCACCTGCAGAGATGATCAGCAGGGCATAGGATCCGGAAAGAAGCGGGAGGGTTTTTCTGACTGCCTCGAGTAGATCATTTGTATACGCTTCTTCGATCAGGTGTGCAATCACCTCGGTGTCGGTCTCTGAACGGAAGATATGCCCTCGTCCGATAAGATCCCGTTTGAGGTGTGCATAGTTTTCAATGATGCCATTATGCACCACAGCAATCTGATCTGTGCAATCCTGATGGGGGTGAGCATTGATATCTGACGGAATCCCGTGTGTTGCCCATCGGGTATGACCAATTCCGATGGTACCTTGCAGTATGCCCGGATTGTCAGGAAGGTCAGAGACTTTTCCTGCTTTTTTATGGACGCAGACGTGGGATGCAAGGGTCGCGATGCCGTATGAATCATATCCGCGGTACTCAAGCCGTCGAAGCCCCTGCAGGAGAACTGGCGCAGCATCCCGATATCCGACGTATCCGACAATGCCACACATCCTACATCACCCTGGTTTTATCCGGTATCCGGGTGCAGGAAAACCGAAGATCTGTCCTTCCCTCAATAATGACCTCATTTCCAACGATGGTATTCTCAAACAAAACGGATGGCTTACAGAAGACCCCGTTCCCCATAATAACCCCGCAACTGGCACGGATGGCGGAATCGTCAAATGCTATGAAACCCCCGGCATAGTGTGCAGAAGTGTATTCTCCAAGGGTGCATCCCTCTCCGATCACAGATCCAGAAATACTGCAGTGAGGTGCGATCACTGCATCATCCATGAGAATCGATCGACGGACAACGGAAAAAGGTTCAATTCTGACCCGGGAACCGATACTGGTCCCTGGTTCGACGACAACATGAGGGCCGATGGTACAGTCCTCTCCGATAATGACCGGCCCGGTAATCACCGTCCCCGGACCTATCCGCGTCCCTGTTCCGATAGAAATCTTTCCCTGCATCACCACCGATGAACTGATGATTCCTGATCGATCAGGGGAGATAAATGGCAGGAGACGGTCATTCATGGTGAGCAGATCCCATGGATAGATTGCATCCTGCCAGGAGTGTGCCTTTATTGCATTAATCTTTGTACCCCGTCGGATCTCGTCATCAATCGCTTCACTCAGGCTGGGGCGAGTGATCCGGTCAAGTACATCAGATCCAAGGTGATATACTCCACAGCTGACCGTCATGCGGCTTGCGAGAACAGGCTTTTCAGTGATGCTGGTAATTGCATCCCCCTCGATGGTGACAACTCCAAAGTTTGATGGCTGCCGGTGCGTTGTATAAAGAAGGGAATTCCTCACCCTCGCAATGTCCCGGATTGAGTCGGGATCGATGTAATTATCTCCAGGAAGAACCAGGGCATCACCTGCAATCCGGTCACGTGCACAGAGGAGAGCATGGGCGGTACCGAGTTGCTCGGGTTGCCGGACAATCATGACCGGCAGGCTGAGACGAGCCAGGTGACGCATGACCTGTTCCTTGCGGTACCCGACGACGACGATGATATCCCTGATACCTGCCTCAAGAAGTGACAGGATGGTGTGTTCAATAATCGGTTTATTTGCAACAGGGATGAGTGCTTTTGGCCTGTTCTGCGTAAGCGGACGAAGCCTTGTTCCTTCCCCTGCAGCGAGGATGACTGCCTGCAGACTCATCGGCGAATCACCGTATTATCATGAAGGATTCCTTCCACAAGAGCATGGGGACCTATTCTGCAGTGATTTCCGATAACCGATCCGACATTAACCGAGCAATTAATCCCAAACAGTACATCATCACCAATAACTGCCCCGAACTTTCGTCTCCTCGTGTCTGATCCTCCAATGATGATCGTTCCCTTGTCATGACGAAGGTTTGCAATTTTTGTTCCCGCTCCAAGATTGCAGCCGCTACCGATGATACTGTCGCCGACATAGGAGAAATGAGGCACATTGGTTCTGTCCATAATGATTGAATTTTTTATCTCTGAGCTATGCCCAATATGACAGGAATTCCCGATTGCAGTTCCCGGTCTTATATAGGCATGAGGCCCGATCCTGCAGTCTGAGCCGATAATACATGGCCCTTCGATATATGAGCCTGCCAGAATCACTGTCCCGGAACCTATCTGCACATTCCCGTGTATAGTAACCCCTGCTTCGATTACTCCCTTTTGTTCAGGCTCTATTGTCTTCATCATCTCTTCATGGACACCAAGTAGATCCCAGGGAGATCCCATGTCAGCCCAGTACTCAAGGTGCACTCCACGTAGTGTTCCATGCTCAATATATGTCATCAGTGCATCGGTCAGTTCCAGTTCCCCTCTGGGAGATGACGTGATGGTTCTGAGATGGTCAAAAATCCCCGGCTCAAAGAGGTACATTCCGGCATTAATGAGATCACTTGGTGGGTGCAGGGACTTCTCCTCAAGCCCGGTGATGACATCTGCTTCCATGGTCACCACTCCGTAGTCCTGGGGATGGGATGATGTGAATACGCCCATGGCGGGTGCCGGTGTATGCAGCATGGTTTTGATATCAGCGGCATGAAGGATCATATCTCCGTTGAGCAGCAGAAATGGTGAGTTGACATGGGGTGCAACGGTCATCAGAGCATCACCGGTTCCAAGCTGATGCTTCTGGGTCACATATCTGATTGATATCCCCCGTATTCCCCCGTCACCAAAGTAATTCCTGACCGCTGATTCGCCATACCCGACGACTATGATGAAATCCGTAATCCCTGTTTCAACGACGGCATTGATCAGGTGTTCAAGCATGGGCCTGCCGGCAATCGGGAGCATCACCTTTGGTCGTGAGCCGGTGAGCGGCCGCATTCGTTTACCCTCTCCTG
>NZ_DAONKG010000159.1:0-5753 GCF_035406105.1 Methanospirillum sp. | reverse complement strand
CTCCGGCACAGGTTACATTCTCATCTTCACCTGCTGGTATGATACCCCCGTCCCCAAAGTCCCAGTACCACATCGTCGGGTTTCCGGTCGAGAGATCGGTAAACTGCACGGTGAGGGGAGCAGCCCCGCTTCGGGGAGATCCGGTAAAGTCAGCATTGATCACCGGCTGGGGTGAGCTGCCAAAGTCAAGATCCTTACGTATGATCCGCTCACCGCCACGGGTAATGACCTGCGTTGCACTTGCCTTTATTGTACCGATCCAGAATGAGATCGTCCGTCCTGCATCAGCTTCTGTTACCGGGACAATAAGGCGTGGATCATCAGGGTTTTGTCCTGGTGCTCCGTATGAACCGGCATACCGGGTGACATAGGTGGTAACAACCGTATTATCGATCTTTGCCTGAATGGTTGTTCCCACCGGGGCAGACTTACCGTCAATCTGTACATATCCATAAAACTCATACGGACTCATGGGCGGGATAGTCGTAAAGGTGAGATCCTGCCTGAATCTGCCACCACTGGTAATCTGGAAGGTCTGACCTGCTGCATATTCTCCTTCCATGAAGGTAATGTGTTTTCCGATGTCATCCACGGTGATTGGAACACGCAGTGCAGGATCTGTGTCATACTGTCCTCCGTACTGCCCGCTCTGGGTGATCTCATAGCTGCCTCTGACAACACCGTCGATCATTGCCTTCAGGATCGTTCCCTTCGCAGCCGGCTGACCGTCAATGGTAACCGATCCATAAAACAGAAGATCAGGAAGCGGCTGTGCATAGACAAAGTTGAGCGGCTGCTCCATCATCTTCCCGTCACCGGTGACCGTAACAGATGGTGCTCCCTGAATTCCTCCGCTCCAGAAGGTGATCTGCCGGCCGATATCTGCCTGGTTTATATTGACCGTCAGCTGGTCTGCCATACTGCCAGAGCCACCATAATATCCTTCCTGGGTAGTAACGATGGAGTCTTTCGTAACCCCGTCAATCTTGGCGATTATTTCGGTTCCTACCGGAGCAGGGAGGTAATTGAAGGTAACCGGCCCGTAGAACTGATATGGTGTGAACGGGGTTGTGGGTTCGAGCGTGTAGATGAAAATATCCCAGCCGCCAAACCGATCATCCTGCCAGACAACCTTATCAGCATAGATATCCGGTCTGATCTGGTTTCCTGGTCCGACACATACCGCATATGTCTTCGGGATTTGGAGATCAACCATATAGATGTCACTGTTGTTCTCCTGATCATATCTCGTCCACACTATCTTGGATCCTGATACGGCTGGCTCGACATCATCGTAATCGTCAAAGGTGACCGCCGTTGTCATGTCCTTTTTGATATTATACATGAAGATGTCCCATTTACCATTCCGGTTATCCTCCCAGACGACATAATCTCCGGATATCCGCGGATTCTGCTGGATATGGATATCTCTTGTTACCTGAATGGTTTTTTCAGTCTTGTAATTGTAGAGGTAAATATTCCAGTCGTTTTTGTTATCATCAAGCTGCTGATAGACAATCCATTCTCCGTCAATGTCAGGATTTGCCTTGTCTTTGTCATTTGGATTGATGTATACCGGCCTGGACTGGGTTCCCACCTTCATCATTCCGATATCCCGGATATCATCATTGCCAAAGTCCTCAAACACGACCATGTCCTGTGAGATAGCCGGCCTGAATTTATTGGTAGTATCCACGTACACCGGGCTTTCCTTGTGCATCGGGATGTTATATGAGTAGATGTCTGAGTTTTTGTGCCGGTTATCGTCCCATACGATAATGCCTCCGGAGATGTCCGGATTATTCTGGTCGCTCATAATGTTGGCAACCATCTGCCGGTTTCCGGTTTTCATATCATAGAACCAGACTTTTCCCTGTCCCTCATACTGCGTCCAGGTGACATACTGGTCATCGACGCGGGGATCCCAGTCATAGACTGAGTCAAATGTCATCTGTTCTTCTACACCCGGTGCCTGTGCAATCAGTTCTTCTGCTGAGAAACTGACAAGCGGCTCAAAATCAACCTGCTCCTCTTCTGCAAGACAGGGCATAAGCAGGAAGAGCATCAGGATCATTATTAACAGTGATGCAATTTTCATGGTTTTCCCTCAAATTTCTTTAAAAATGGTATATTTTCTCCCTAAATTCCTATTGCGGCAAGATCTCCTTCTTCACTCATGTATATCCAGTACCCATAGCCAGGATACAGAACATTGGCATTGCTCTCCGGCACGTTCATGATGGTGCCCTGATACCGCTGGATCGAGGAGTCAAAGCCGATTACATAGATCCACTGATCCTTGACCGAGAGGAGGGCATTATATGCAGGGACCGTGTTCAGGCTGGTCACACCGAAGGTGTTCCATCCCTTTACCAGTTTTCTGGTTGGCGGAATCTGCAAAGCATCGCCGGCAAAGTAGAGATATATTGCATCTTTCTTGGTTGAATAGATCCAGACCGCATCAAGAGGACTGATTACCGTTGTTGCACTCACCGTGCTCCACGATTTTGTCCGTGGATTGTAGGTAAAGATACTGTGACCGCCGACATCCACGTGCCCGAAGAGGACTTTTGCGGTATTCTGCCCGTCGGCAAGCATCTTTGGAACAGAGATAAAGTTCCAGCCCTGGTTCAGAGTTATCTGAGCTTCTGGCGGGCTGACGATACCGGCTGTAATCAGATTCTGTTTCACAACGCTCTTTGTCTGCCCGTTCCACAGAGTTGTCATCAGACCGACTGAATAGACCCCGTTTCTCGTGTATACATGGGTCGGATTTCTCTCGGTGGACGTCGTTCCGTCACCAAAGTCCCAGTACCATGATTTCGGGCTGCCTGATGACTTGTCGGTGAACTTCACAGATAGGGGTAATGCCCCCTGTGTCGGACTCGCGGTGAAATCAGCAGCACTGGAGGGTTTTGAGATGAAATTTATATTCTTTGAGACTTTCAGACCGCTCACTACCAGCTGGCTCTGATCGCCTTCTGCCCCGGCAGTGGTCTGGAATCTGATGGTCTTTCCAATATCAGCATTGGTAATGGCAACATCAAGGTACGGACCGTTTTCAGAGCCATACTGGCCGTTTGTCTGGGTGGTTATCTGTCCCCGTATCTGATTGTCAATGGTTGCGTAGATGGTGGTTCCTGCTGGAAGGGGTGCTCCATCAAGGTTTGCCCGACCCCAGAACTGGTATCTGGATTGGGCCGTAACAGTGAATGTAAGATCAAGTTTTCTCTCGATAATCTGCCCGCTTGCGGCAGAGACATCTGTGGAGGCGATGATAAGGTCACCCTGCTGGACAGATACGGTCACCTGTTGCCCGGCACTATAGGTTGCACCGCTATACTGGGCGGTAAAGGAGATATACTTCCCGTTATCGGTCTGGTATATTGGAACGTTCAGATTACTGTACTGACCGTTTGTCAGAACGGTAACCTGTCCCCGTATCTGGTTGTCAATAAGAGCCGAAATGATCGTTCCTGCCGGTGCATACTGCCCGTCAAGCAGTGCAGTTCCACTGAACCGGTAGGATGTCGGTGGGGGCGTTGTGCCAAAGGTCAGGTCAAACCAAGATCCCACCTGCTGGCCGACCGTGATACTCTGGGAGGCCTGCACTGATGAACCGCTTGTTGTTGCCGTAAATAGGATTTTCTTCCCAATATCGTTCTGATTGACCGGGATGGAAAGACCGGTATATGAACCCGCGGTAGTTACCGTTACCTGTCCTCTGATCTGGGAATCGATGGTTGCCATAATGATGGTTCCAACCGGTGCAGGCATGCTGTTAATGAGGGCATTTCCTGTCAGGGTATAGGTCTGCACCGGAGGAACTGATGAGGCAGAGAGGTCCAGTTTCATCACCCCGCCGGTACCAACGGTCAGAATCTGATCTGCCTGGAGGTCATTGAGTCTGAATGTGATGGTCTTTCCGGTATCGGCACTGGTTACCGGGATCTCAAGGAATGGGCCGTATGAGGATCCATAAGTTCCCGGCTGCTGCACCGTGGTCTTTGCCCTGATGGTCCCGTCAATCAGCGCCGTGATCTCCGTTCCAACCGGTGCTGGAGAACCGCTTATGGTTGCAGAGCCGTACAGCTGATACTTCCCGGTTCCAACACTCTCCGGGAAAGTATAGAGGAATATGTTTGAGTTCCCGGTGCGGTAATCCTGCCAGACCAGGTGGTTTCCATAAATTGACGGATTCTTCTGATCTCCCTGGTTGGATGTTACCTGATAGATGTATCCGGTGATAAGATCAAGCAGATAAATATCAGCATTCCCGTTCCGGTAATCCTCCCACACGACCAGGGGTCCGGAGATATCTGGGTTTACTGCCTTATACTTACCGTCAGTCAGCTGGTACTCCTCGAAGGTGTCAAGGGTCATGGCATAGATGTCAGAGACGCCGTTCCGGTTGTCCTCCCAGACAACAACCTTCCCGCTGATCCGTGGGTTTGTCTGGTCAGAGCGATCAGTCGTTAGCTGATACTCCTTTCCGGCGGTGATGTCATACAGGTAAATATCGGCATTCCCGTTCCGCCAGTCCTCCCAGACAATATACGATCCGGAAATATCCGGTCTCTTCTGTTCTGCAAGATCCTTCGTGACCGCCTGACTGGTCCCTGAATTCAGGTCAGCCATGTAAATATCAGGATTGCCACTCCTCCAGTCCTGCCATGCAATGTATCGGCCGGACACGACCGGCTGATTCTGGTTTGAAGTGGATGGTGAGATCGGTGCAGCAGTATCAGTCTGCAGATCATACCCGTTGATATTGGTTACCTGACTGGTCCCTGCTCCGGCCTGTTCATAGACGACAATCCGGCCTGAAATATCCGGTTTTGTCTGATGAAGTTTTCCCGGATATACCGGGTACAGGCCACCAGACTGGATATCATACAGGCCAATACCCGAAACACCGGCATTCCATTCTTCAAATACGACTCTCCCATCTGAAACTCTGGGATTGATGTGGTTCAGGTTTCCAAAGGTGATCTGCTTCTCAGATCCCCCACATGACTCTGAGGAGAGATCAAACCTCGTGGTGTCGACGGTCACCTTATTTGAGATGGTATATTCATCAGGGTTTTCCGAAACCGAAAGAATTGCAATACCGCTTGATGCACTCACCGGGGTACTAAATGATATATTCCCCGCCTGTATCTCTTCTCCTGATCCCCCGACAGGGGTGAACACAACCTCTTGTGCCATAACCCCGCCACAGAGGAGAATAAGCAGAATAATTGGTACATATCTCCATATCATCATCATTACGCCTCCCATCCGCAGGTACGCCTGATTGTTCAGGTGATACCCTTTACATGATATATGTGCTAATCTGTACGCTTAGCTCTATTAAATACTATCATTTTCAAACCTGGCTCTGAAAAAGCGCCTGACCGCTAAACAAGACAAAATTTTCATAATAAGAGATTATATCAATATATTTGATCCGATAAATCCTGAGCGCGCCAGATTTGTATGAGTCTGTCTTAATTTACTTTTATGCGCGAAAAGTGATCAGATGGTAATACCGGTTCATGGTGATGATACCATCATTATGGTACAGAGAGATAGCTGAGTACCTCATATGAGTAACGCCAGTATCCGTCCGTCATCAGAGCATGCATACCGGGTATATGCATGAGGGGGTTTGTATGAATCCGAGGATTGTTATCGGGGTATCCGGGGCATCTGGGATGCTCTATGCCAGAAGGCTGCTTGATCACCTGGCAGGAAAGGCAGAAATCCATCTC
>NZ_DAONKG010000158.1:0-5877 GCF_035406105.1 Methanospirillum sp. | reverse complement strand
TGCATTTTTGATCTGGATGGGGATTGGTATCATGCTGTCAACATTTGCTGTCCCGCTTCTCGCAGGATTATACTGGAGACGTGCGACCAGAATGGGGGCAATTGTCAGTATGGCAGCAGGACTGGTTGCAGCAGGAATATTTGGGGCTTATTACCAGTATGTGGCAAAGCTCCCACTTCACTTTAGTTTTTATGCCGTTCTGATATCCTGTATTGCAATGATCATCGTCAGTCTGTGCACGAAACCAACAACAGAAAAAGTTCTTGATGAGACAAAAACCGGATGGTTCATCCGTTGCCGCTGATTATTTCTCTTCTTTTTTGGATATGAGCTGAATTGGGACCTACTGATCGGGAACTATTAACTGAATAGTAAAGAGAATTATATGTAACAAATGAACCCTCCCTCAAATACATCAATAATCAAAGCTGCAGGACTCGTATTTGGCGATATCGGGACCAGCCCCATTTATACGCTCGCAGTTTTGTTTCTCTTTCTTACTCCCTCTTCTGAAAACATCATGGGAGCGATATCACTCATTTTCTGGACTCTGATAATCATGGTAACCATCCAATACACTTTTCTTGCTATGCGACTATCAGAGACTGGTGAGGGCGGTACCTTGGTATTGAAAGGAATTCTTATTCCATTATTAAAACACCCAAAAGGGGTTGCAGCCTTTACTCTGCTTGCAACTTTGGGGATCTCATTGATGATAGGAGAGTGTGTTATCACCCCTGCAATCTCAATCCTGTCTGCTGTTGAGGGAATACGACAGATACCCGGATTTGAGTTTATATCCCAGGACTGGCTTATTTTCCTTGCGATTCTTATTGCTCTTGGATTATTTCTCTTTCAAAAACGAGGAACTGAAGGTGTATCACGAACCTTCGGTCCGATAATGGTGATATGGTTTATAACCTTATTCATCACCGGTGCAATTTCGGTCTTTTTCACGCCAGAGATCCTTCTTGCATTAAATCCCTGGTACGCCATACATTTTTTCATACAAAACGGGCTTCATGGGTTTTTTTCATTATCTATGATAGTACTGTGTGCAACAGGAGCTGAAGCATTATTTGCCGACATGGGCCACCTAGGGCGTGAGCCGATACAATATGCCTGGGCTTTTGTATTTGTGGCAGTACTATTTTCATATCTTGGTCAGGCTGCATTTTTATTGCGGCATACTGATGTGACCAATCCATTATTTGAGATGGTTTTTACCATATCACAGATTGCATACATCCCGTTTCTCCTCCTCATGATCATTGCCACAATTATCGCATCCCAGGCAGTAATTAGTGGCATATTTTCTATCATTTATCAGGCGATCACCACTCATCTTCTGCCGATGCTGCCGGTGGATTATACCTCTGATGAACTCAGAACCCAGATTTATATCAATACCGTAAACTGGCTTTTATGTTTTGCCGTTATCTTTGTTCTGCTTATCTTCCAGTATTCAGACCGGCTTGCAAGCGCCTATGGTCTTGCAGTAACCGGCACCATGTCTATCACCGGTTCATTCATGATTGCCATATTCCTTCACCGTCGAAAATTTTTCTATATGGGAATAGCAATCCTGGTGACCTTTGTAGATATTATGTATTTCCTCTCAACAGTCTCAAAGATCACGCATGGCGGATATCTCTCTCTGGTTATCGCTTCTATCCCGTTCTCAATAATTATTATCTATACATCCGGACAGCGTGCCCTGTACAAGGCTATGAAACCAATGGGGCATGACCAGTTTATCAAAAAATATACCCGTGCCTATAAGACGGCGCGTCATCTGAGAGGAACTGCCTTATTTTTTGCCCGGTCACTTGACCAGGTTCCTGCATACATCTCACGGACTATGTTTAATAATGAAATTATATATGAAGAGAATATTATCATCTCACTTGACATCAAAGATGAGCCGTACGGGTTTTCATGGAGATTTGATAAATCGATAGAACCAGGACTCTCTCATCTCTCAATCAGTTACGGGTATATGCAGATTATAGACCTCATGCGGATCATTCGTGAAGCAGGGATTGAAGAGAAGACTATCTTTTATGGTATGGAAGAGATCGTAACCCGTAATATTATCTGGAAGATATTTAGCGCAATAAAAAGACTTTGTCCATCATTTGTGCAGTATTACCGGTTACCTTCCCATAAAGTCCACGGAGTAGTTACTCGGGTTGAACTCTGATTTTTCCATATTTCTCACATATCATTTTTAATTCGTACCATTTTCCAGTTCAGCCATATATGGATGGTACAGAGGATACAAAAAGGCCCCCATAAAAATGAGTGAATACGGTAAGAAATGAATTTGGAAAAAAGACCAAAGGATAATGGAGTAATAATCCCTGGTTCTGTGATTCCAAGACCGGTGATGATCATCAAAACCGTACAGGCAATAAGGGCATATGCAACCTGGATCTGTAACTCTCGTCTGTTCATATCAATCAAAAAACCCCTTGTTCAGATCTCCGTCCTGTGAAAAACCTCTGCTTTCCCAGTACCCGCGATATTTATCATTGTCAGATATCTCAATTCGTGTTATCCATTTTATCCATTTATATCCCCATTTATCTTCTGCTACCAATTGAAAAGGAAATCCGCGTTCGATTGGTAAGGTCAGATTATTCATCCTGTATGCCATCATAATTGGATTGTCCATGACATATGAAAGGGGAAATGAGGTAGAATACCCGTCATATGCATAAAATATTATTGTATTTGCTGTGGGTTTTACTCCTGCATATCGTATCAGGTCGCGAACCAGTATCCCCTCCCATAAAATAATTACATCCCATCCTTCCACACAATTCAGTTTGACAACTTTTTTGTAAGAAGGAAATTTTTCGATGATATCCTGATATGAGAAAGAAATAGTCCGATTTACTAATCCTGATACCTCCAGCCGGTAATTATCCCTTTGTATTATCTGCGGTCCTTTTATAGAATTTTCCCGAAAATCATGAAACGAACTGAGGTCTTCACCTTCGTAGTTACGGATCTCAACAGAGGGGAGTGTCGGTGATGAATCAAGTGAGACTGAACCTGGTTCCAATAATGTATATAACCAGAATCCTCCGATTCCGACAATAAGAAGAAAAAAGATGACAGGTCTACCATTCATGAGATTTACTAAGGATTGTGAATATTTGAATATATGGGGGATTTACGAGGTATATGAGAGCCCTTTTGTACGTCAGTTCTGAAACAGATAATTTATTGCCGCTTATGTCAAGATATGGTATCGAGGTGATATGTCTATGTGCACCGTAGGCGGACCTGTTGATATTGACTTTGATGAAGGTATAAAACCAAAGAATTACAAGTGTAAAGACTGTGGTGGGAGTTTTAGTACCTTAGGCAAGAATGTTCGCTGTCCAACGTGTGGCTCTGATAACTGCGTTCCGGCATGATCGCAGAACTCCTGGATGGTTATCTCTGTATTCAAAGCAGACGGTCTTTTCTTCTGATTGGAAGGGTTCTCTCCCCGTTTCATCTTTTTATTGAAACTACCGGCGATGAATATAGCCAGTATCTTGAGGTCGGAGATCTGGTTGTTGTGTCCGCACCGGAAGGTGGAGAGATTGGTCATGCGATGATTCTTCTGGAACTAATCAGGGAGTATCATGCTCCCCTGCTTGTACTCCCCAAAGGTCATCCTGGTAGTAAACGTCTGACCATGGTTGTGTCAGCTGGAGATATTATTGAGATAAACTGTTCAATTCAGCGGGGTACTCACCCAGAACAACATCTCCTCTGTGGCTCAGAAGATATGGCAGGGGTTGTTCTGAAACGATCTGATAAAGCAGTTGAGATTTCAGGAGGAGATCATCTTCATCTGTCTGTCCAGTCACTTGACCGTATGATGATTACTTCTCTTCCCTGACTGGTTCTTCACCTTTGAAAATATTGGCGAAACCTTCTGAAATACTTTTTATTTTTCTTTTCTGATTATAGAGCACGATGCTGGTGTGAAAGTAAATAATACCAAGGATAAGAATTAAATCGATTACCCCGACCAGGGCTACCGGGAGATTGAATCCAAAATGTGAGAGTGCATAAGCATCTATCATGGGAACCATAAGGATTCCTACAAGAAAACAAAGAATCCCTGTTATTATAACCATTACATCATTAAAATTCATAGTATAATGTTTATTTGTTGTATAAGATATAGTAATTATAGGGTAATGACGGGATGCGAAAGATCCCTGATGAACCAAAAACGATACCTTTTCATAACTTATCATTTTTTATAATTTGAAAAAAAGGATTATTGGCTCAATTTGTGTAAACACGTCCGTGCATAATGTTTTTCTTATTCAATCATCTATGCAGATGATCAATGCAGTCGATCAAGAGATTGACTTATTCATCACAAAGATGGAAACAGATTTTATCAAAAACCTACAGATAGTTCAATCCTCATTAGCATTCCCGGTATTCAACTACAGTCTGCATCAGCTATCCTTGCAGAGAAAACTTTGGAAGGACGCAATCCGGATGTTTCAAAAAGGGGATATAACCACCTGATTATCTTTATTTCTGGGGATACCCAGATCCTATTCGGCATTAACCTGGATAACCTGATATCCTGCATGAACTATAGATTGTGAGAACAATTCTTCATACCTATTTTTCAATACAATATCCCCCGTCCACATAGAGAGTTGTACCGTTGATGTAATCTGAAGCATCAGAGAGGAAAAACTGTACTACTTTTGCGATGTCCTCAGGTTCTGCTATCCTCCCGACAGGAATTAGAGCCTCCGATTGTTCTCGTATATGAGGATTATCAAACGAAGCATTGTCATACCGGTTCTGGTGAATCCAGGAGCGACTGAGTTGACACGAATATTGTACGGAGCAAGATCCAGTGCCATTGCAGACGTCAAAGCTATTACGCCTCCTTTGGCTGCGGCATAGTCTGCCATGTTTTTCCGTAAGATCCGGGAGCGTATGCAGCTGATATTTACAATCCTCCCTCGTTTTTGATTCATCATGACACGGCAAACATATTTGGTGACAAGAAATATTCCGGTGAGATTCGTTTCCATCACCTTGTTCCATTCCTGTATTTCTATATCAAAAAAAGGCTTTAGGAAGAAAAAATCCCGGCACAATTCACCAAGGCATCAACCTTGCCAAACCGGGTGAACACATCATTCAATGCTGCAGAAATGGCATCTTCTTTCCTGACATCTACGATATAATGCCAGTAATTCTCCATAGGTGGTGAATCGGCTATATCCCATCCTATTACCATCGCCCCCTGACTGTGTAAGAGATCGACACATCCTTTTCCGATTCCAGAATGGCCCCGGTGACAATAACCACATTATCATTACCCATGGTACATAATTTTTGTTTACTTGTTTAAAAATATCTTGAATATATTAATTTTATCGCGATTTTCCCAGTCTCCTTCCCTTCTTCAGATTTCATGTATAATCAAATTACGAGAGGGATTTTCTATACAACCGGGTAATTGATGCGTATCAGGCCCCTTTAAGCTCTCTTCAAGGAAAAATAATATGGGCTTAGTGCCTCTTGACACTTTATTAAAATGCTATTCCGAGTATTCCACCACAAACGTGAGCTAGAGCAGGACGGAATCATCAAACGAAAAGTGTACAAACAGGTTCCTCCGAAAGTTGAGTATTCACTGACGCCCCTTGGTAAAACCGTAATTCCTGTTCTGGATGCTTTATGTGATTGGGGCATCCAGCATCATGCAAGACAGCTTTATGGCCTGATACCTAACTAAACAATAATCAGTGTTACTGATCAAGAATACAAAACTAGTCACAAATCGATACCTTTATATATTTTCGGCGCCGCCCTACGGTGAGCACCGTCGGG
>NZ_DAONKG010000157.1:0-5929 GCF_035406105.1 Methanospirillum sp. | reverse complement strand
ACCGGCACTCTCCGGTAACCGTGTCTGCAAAAGCTGACGGGAGGTGGTCCGGTACCCGGCAAGAGTTGCTTCACATACCGATCGTACACCCTGAGCCGGTGCTGTCACCCCATACCGGACTGAAACAGGTGCCGGGGGAGAAATGTCGCCCAGAGATTTTTGGGTATCCTCATCCGGTCCGGCCGGAGCGGTAAGAAGGTCCGCATCCTCAAGTGCTCTCCTGACCGTCCGGACAAGCAGGTCAAGGACCGTCCGTTCGGCCGAGAACCTGACCTCACGCTTGGTCGGGTGAATATTCGCATCAACCCAGGCGGGAGGAAGATCAAGCATCAGGACTGCAACCGGCCAGACATTACCGGGTATCAGGGATCCATACGCCCGTTTGACAGCAGAGATCATAGCAGGAGACTGGACAAGCCGACCGTTTACGGCAATAAGAAACCGCTGCCGATTCTGTTTCACCAGTTTTGGGAGCGAAACAAGGCCGGTTATACGAATGCTGCTATCCTCTCCCATGACAGGAATCATCATCCCGGCATCAGCAGGATAGAGAGCCCGGAAAATAGCAGAAAGGTCTGAACCCCCGTGGGTTGAAAACTTCTCACTGCCATTTACAAGGTACCGGAAGGTGATCCCCGGATAGAGGCAGGCAAATGATTCCAGCAGAGAAGTGACATGGGCAACCTCGGTCTGCAGACTTTTTAAAAACTTTCTTCGTGCCGGTGTGTTGAAAAATATCTCTTCAACCGTGATCGATGTCCCGCCAGGAGCACCGGTCTCAGTGCATTCAATGACTTCACCCCCGGTAATCCGGAACAGAACTGCCACATCAGACTCTTTTGGCCTGGTCACCATCGTCACATAGGAGACGGCCGCGATACTTGCAAGGGCCTCACCCCGAAACCCAAGGGTCCGGCATGACAGCAGATCATCACCGGTCCTGATCTTACTCGTGGCATGGGGGAGAAAGGCAAGAGCGACCTGATCAGCAGGGATACCAATCCCGTCATCGGTAATACGGATACGGGATATCATCCCGTGGGAGGTCACAAGTTCCACCGTGATCCGCGATGATGACGCGTCGATTGCGTTCTCGATCAGTTCCTTGACGATGGAAACCGGACGATCCACCACCTCTCCCGCTGCAATCAGATGGACGGTGGATTCATCAAGGACCCGGATAACCTGATTGGGGCAAGTCATATCTTTCGTGCCTTCTCCTGCATATCTGCAAGAATAGTCAGAGCCTGCACCGGGGTAATCTCATTCACCTGAATTGAGAGCAGTTCTTCCCGGAGTGGATCAGGCCCTGATGATATGGCTGGGCCGGCATCAAGGAGAATCATCTGCGTGTACCGCCTGACACCCCCGCCAATCTGTTCCTCGCCACTCATAATCCGTCTCATCAACTCCTCTGATCTGGCAACAACCGAATCTGGGACACCGGCAAGCCGGGCAACGTGGATACCATAGCTCCGGTCTGTCGCACCAGGAACCAGTTTTCGAAGAAATATGACATCCCTGTCGGTCTCTTTCACTGCAAAATGACAGTTCCTGACACGCCTTAATTCAGATTCTATCCCGACAATCTCATGGAAATGGGTTGCAAAAAGACAGCGCGGGCCTTTTGATCGTTTCCCATGAAGATGTTCCAGGACTGCCTTTGCAATACAGAACCCGTCAAGGGTACTGGTCCCCCTCCCGATCTCATCCAGAATGACAAGACTTCTCTCCGTCGCATGGTTCAGGATGGTTGCAAGCTCCATCATCTCGACCATAAAGGTACTTTGTACGGAGGCCAGATCATCAAACGCCCCGACCCGTGTGAATATCCGGTCAACAATTCCAACCCGTGCATACGTGGCCGGGACATAACTGCCCATCTGGGCAAGAATAACAATTAAGGCCACACTTCGCATGTAAGTGGATTTTCCGGCCATATTAGCACCGGTTATGATCAGGATCTGATCTGATCCTGCAGAGAGTTCTGCATCATTTGGGACAAAACTACCATCAAGACTGTTTTCAACAACCGGATGACGCCCCTCACGGATAAGCAGGGTTGGTTCATCCACCAGTTCCGGACGAACATACCGGTGTTTGAGGGCTCCTTCAGCAAGTCCTGCATAGAGGTCAATCTTTCCAATTGCATGGGCGATCTCCTGAAGGACCGGGACCTCCCTGCCGGCTGTATCCAGGATCTCCTTAAATATCTCCTCTTCAAGTCCGAGCAGCCGCTCATCAGCTGTCGCAATCTGTGACTCCATCTCACGAAGAGCAGGGATTGTGTACCGCTCCCCATTTGCGGTTGTCTGACGGCGCTCATAATCATCAGGAACATTCGCAAGATTGGCCTTTGTTATCTCGATATAATACCCAAAAACCGCATTGTATTTTATTTTCAGGGATTTGATCCCGGTCCGTTCCTTCTCCTGCTGCTCAAGATCTGCAATCCACTGTTTCCCGTTTCGTGAAATACTCCGGAGATGATCCAGCTCTTCATGATACCCGTCCCGAATCACTCCTCCTTTTCTGATCAGGGCAGGCGGATCCTCAATAATGGCACTTTTTATGAGACTGGCAAGCGGGGTGATGTCGCGGATACCGGAGATTGCATCGGTCAGTTCCTGTGGAACGTCATGCTCATGTGAGAAGAGGGTCTTTAGCCCTTCCACCGTATCTGCCGCAGTCGCCAGGGTCACGAGGTCACGGGGGCTCGCATTCCCGTAACTAATCCTGCCAGCTATCCGTTCAAGATCCGGAAACCGGTGTATCCGGGCCCTGACCTCTTGCCTGACTGCTGACCGATCAATAAAATAGGTTACGGCATCAAGCCGGCGGTTGATAGCGTCCGGATCGAGAAGGGGTGCTGCTATTCTTCTCCGGAGTAGTCGCCGTCCCATCGGGGTCAGGGTCATGTCAATGGTCGCGGCAAGGGTCCCTTCTTCGGTCCGATCCCTGATGTTCTGCAAAACCTCCAGGTTTCTCAGGGTGACTGCATCAAGGACCAGATGTGATTTGAAATCTGACCGGTGAAGAGACCTGATATGGGGTAATTGGGAAAACTGTGTCTTTTGGGCATACGCAAGGGCGGCCCCTGCAGCACAGGTTCCTGCCGGAAAGCCTGCGCAGGGGAGATCTTTTGGATCAGGTATACCAAACTGCCGGCAAAGGACCTCTTCCGCCGGGGTTGGGCTGAACAATGAGGGATCCTGGGGTGAGACCAGAGGAATAACAGGATGTAAAAGCCTGATCAGATCTTCACCAGACCCAGCCGGGAGGATGCATTCTGACGGGTGATATCGTGCTGCTTCTGACCGGATTCCATCTTCGATGTCCTGGGCGGGGATCTCGGTAAACTGAAAGTCACCGGTGGAAATATCAATAAAAGAGAGACCAACCCGTTTCTTTTTCAGATCAGGGTACACCGCCATCAGATACCTGGCCTGTTCGGTTGAGAGGAGCGCTGCATCGATGACGGTTCCCGGAGTGACTACCCTGACAACCGCACGTTTCACAATCCCTTTCGCCTTTTTCGGGTCCTCTACCTGTTCACAGATGGCAACCTTGTACCCTTTGCTGATCATACGGGACAGGTAGGTATCCACGGCATGGTACGGGACTCCGGCAAGCGGGATGTCCTGACCGTCAGGCATCCGGCCCCGTGATGTCAGGGTGATATCGAGCTCTCTGGCACAGATCCGGGCATCCTCACAGAAGGTCTCATAAAAATCACCCATCCGGAAGAAGATGACACAGTCCGGATACTGCTGTTTTGCATCGTAAAACTGCTGCATCGCCGGCGTAATCTTCCCCGGTTTTTCTGCATATTCCTTCTGCCCGTTCATGGACGGGGATGCCGGATCACTCATGGCTGGTACACGTTTCGCAAAGAAAGGCCAAAATGCTAACCTCGTACCACCATGAACCTGTCCTGTTTCAGGAGTATATATGAATAAAACGCAGAAGAGCCAAAATAATGATAGTATTAAGCGTATATATACCAGAAACTCTTCTATGAAAGCTGCAATCATCGGCGCTTCCGGATACACCGGTGGCGAACTGATCCGACTGATGCAATCGCACCCTCATGTGACCATTGATGTCGCAACATCCCGGCAGCTGGCAGGCAGACCAGTAACTTCACAGCATCCCCATCTTACGGGATTCTGTAATCTTACCTTTGAAAACCCGGAGATATCGAAACTTGACACAGATATCGCATTCCTGGCAGTCCCGCATACCGCAGCCATGGCATATGTCCCAGACCTGCTGGACCGAGGGATAAAAATAATCGATCTCTCGGCAGATTACCGGCTTCCGAAAGCAGTCTTTGAAGAGGTCTACGGAACCCCCCATACCGCATGGAGAGAGGTTCCGTACGGGCTGTGTGAACTACACCGGGATGCCTGCAGACATGCACCCTTTGTCTCAAATCCCGGCTGTTTCCCGACCGGGGCAACCCTGGCTGCAGCTCCCCTTGCAGACCGGGCACATACTATCATCTATGACTCAAAAACCGGTGTATCAGGTGCAGGAGACAGCCCGTCTGCAACCACTCACTTCCCGAATGTCGGGGATAATCTGACGGCGTATAAATGGACATCTCACCGGCATCTTGCCGAGATGAGGCAGGAACTGGCATCCCTTGGATCCAGGGCCAGGTGTTATTTTACGCCCCACCTTCTTCCGGTGAACCGGGGTATTTTGACCACCGCCCATATCCTGCTTGACGAGCCAGTTGAGCAGAAAGAGGTTGAGCGGTTATACATGGACTATTATAAAAATGAACCCTTTGTGAGATACCAGCGTCCCTCCCTGAATGCCGTCAGGGGATCGAACTTCTGCGATGTGATGGTTGAGGCATCGGAGAACCGGGTTGTTGCGGTCTCAGTGATTGACAATCTGGTAAAGGGAGCAAGTGGTCAGGCTATCCAGAATATGAACCTGATGTGTGGATGGGATGAGACACTCGGGCTGATGAACCCGGGAATGCTTCCCTGAATAACCAGAGAGGGTAATATATGATCGTTCGTGATGCAATGACCAGAGATCCGGTAACCTGTCAGGCAGGAGACTCCATTGCCGATGTTGCTGGGATCATGCGTAGCAGAAAGATAGGTGGCATTCCCATCCTTGAAGGGGATACACTCGTTGGTATTGTCACCGAGACTGATATCATCAGACTCCTCATGACCAAAGGGCCGTCTGATGACCTCTGGCTCCCGTCACCGCTTGAGATCATCGAACTGCCGGTCAGGGAGTTTATCAACTGGGAACATACGAAAAAAGCCCTGACCGATATCAGACAGATGAAAATAGCGGATATTATGAGCAGACCGGTGATCACCATCTCACCCTATGATGACATCGAGACTGCAGCTCAGCGGATGCTGGAGAAGAAGATTGATCGGCTCTGTGTGACAGAACAGAACCGTCTTGTTGGCATAATCACCCGTGAGGACATTGTCTGGTCCCTTGCAGGTGGGAAGGAAGGATAAGATGCAGTCAATTTGTGCAATCGAAGGAGTAAAGGCAGCAGGCATTAAAGAGGGAAAGTTCGGCCTTGCACTTATCGAGGCAGAGGGAACCGCTGCTGCTGCATTTACCATGAATAAGGCATGTGCAGCGCCCATAATCCTTATGCGTGAACGGATAAAAAAGGGGTATCTGACCGCCACCATAACCAACAGCGGGTGTGCGAATGCCCTGACCGGAAAGCAGGGGATATCAGATGCCATGGAGATGGCAGCAATCGCCGGTGAGTATCTTGGTGTGGAGCCGGAGACCGTCGGGGTTGCAAGCACGGGGGTCATCAGCCGGTATCTGAACCTGCCCCTGATCCGGGATCAGTGCTCACGGATAGCACCTGCGCTGGCCCGTAGTTCTGATGCCGAGCGTGCAGCAGCACGGGCTATCATGACCACCG
>NZ_DAONKG010000156.1:0-5930 GCF_035406105.1 Methanospirillum sp. | reverse complement strand
GTGCACCATGCCGATGGAGAGTACTGATAATGGCATCCAGGTGATCACTATCGGTACCGGTAATGAGAATTCTGGCATAGCTCGTATCTGTTTTTCTTTTTCCTACAGTAAACTCAAGAATCTCAAAATCTCCACCCATATCAAGGATGGAGTCCAGTACATGTTCCATGATCCCCGAGTCAATAATGTGCCCGTCGAGTTCGACCTCCCGGGATTCAATCATACCTACAACGTTTGATGCCGGTTCTATATGAGCGTTGGTTAAACCTTCTTTGTATTTTTTGAAAGCACCTGTTCTGCTGCATTCAGGTCCTCCCGGGTGTTAATATTCAGGGTAAGGAGAGGATCTTCGATCATGATTTGAATCTCTTTCTGTTCTTCTTCGATCATACTTCCCGTAAGAATATTCATTCCGACAGGTATTCCCGGAAGAGTACCGGATCCAGGTTTCTCACAGGGAACCCAGACTGAACATGCCGGACATTCGGCATTTGCATATATCTTTAACACTGTTTTGATATGATCCACAGTAATGCCAGGGAGATCTGCACAAATCGTCAGAAAGGGCCCTGTAATATCCAGTTCACGGACTGCCTGGCCGATATCCTCAACATATCCGTTTCCATCAGTACAAACCCAGAGGATATCATGTATCCTGCAGTAATTCAGGGTATATGGTGTCAGTGGAGAGACGATTACTACCGGTTCAAGATCAGCTCCTTGTACCGCGTCAAGGACATAAGATATAAGTGGTTTATCATGAACACGGGCCAGTGCTTTTTCACCCATGCCAAGGCGTGATGCTCTGCCACCAGCCATTATGAGCGCAAACATGCTATAACCTTCAAAAGAGCCTCAAGAAAGATATCGTTCTCCTCAATTGTCCGGACAGCGATTCGAATACAGGTAGGAAGTCCGAATGAACTACAGTCCCGAACTAATATCCCGAATTTACAGAAAAGTTCTGTAATATACGCAGATGATCTGCCGGTCTCAATAAGTATATAATTAGCATGTGCTTTTGAACACGACCATCCGCAGGTTTCAATAGTATTCATAAGTCTGATTCTTTCCTTTTGAATCATTTTACGGGAGTATTCCAGATCATCGTACTTTGAAAAGGCTGATAGTGCAACACTTTCAGCCAAAGCATTCACCGTCCATGGAGGGCGCATAACTTCCATGGCAGCAATCAGATCCGGATCCCCAATTCCATACCCGAATCTGATACCTGGAATGGCAAAACTCTTCGTTAATGATCGGAGAATGAACAGACCCTCTTTATATATGTCTGAAAGGGATTGTGACGGATCAGAGAGATCAATGAACGCTTCATCAACACAGAGAATATGATCCGGGTTAAATTCAGATAATCTGCTCAATATTTTTTCTTTTGAGAGCAGAACACCTGATGGATTGTCAGGATTACAGATAAATGAGAGGTTTGAGTTTAATTCATCTGCACTTCTTTTGGCACCGGTAAGTCGTGCAGACAGTTCATACTCGGCAAATGTATGATTCGGGACATAATATGTCATATCCCGGTCTAGAACCGTGTGACATAATGTCCTGATAACTTCCACCGATCCATTCCCGACGGTGATATGTTCCGGTTTACATCCATGATGACGGGCAATGGTCTTCTTTAATAAACTATACTCATCATCAGGGTACCTGCTCAATGCGTCAGATGGAATGGAACAATCCAGTACTGGTGGATACGGGTTGATATTTGCACTAAAATCAAGAAGTTCTCTTTCCGTTCCTGTAATATATTTCCCTCTGCCCCCATGAACAGCACGATGTTCAGATTTATATCTCATCTGACAACTCTTTCCTATTCATGAACACCTGATTGTTTACAACTATCTATTTTCACCTCGGAGAAATCGAAAGATTTATCTATTTATGAATGGTATTCTCTTTATCTCGTTGTGTCTGACTTTTGTCACCTCTGTGTCAGACGAGTGGCAGACATATGTCCGACAAATGTCAGATCATGAGGCTGAGTATGAAGCGAATCACCATCCGGTTGCCTGAACAGCAAATTTCGACGCTGGAGAAGATGGTTGAGGCGGGTGAATTTCCCACCGTCTCCGAGGCTATCAGGGATGCTGTACGTATGCTCATCGAAAAGCGGGCAACCAGAGTGCTCGCTGACAGTGATCAACTGTCATTTTAGACGTGAGGGGGATAAAAGTATGCAGAGTATCATCAATGCCGCAGTCATCAACGCGGAACGTGAAAAAGAACTCAAGAATATATCGCAGAATTTTGATGATGATATCGACGGACAACCACGTATCGTCATCATCGGATGCGGTGGGGCTGGAAACAATACCATTAACCGACTTCATCACATGGGTGTTTCCGGAGCAGAGACGATAGCCATCAATACCGACAAGCAGCACCTGGACATGATTCAGGCAGACAAGAGGATTCTTATTGGAAAAAGTCTGACAAAGGGTCTTGGAGCAGGAGGGTATCCGGAAATCGGCCGCAAAGCAGCAGAGATGGCTCGTCCAACATTAGAGAGTCTTCTTGAGTCTGTTGATCTCTGTTTTATTACTGCAGGCATGGGTGGGGGTACCGGAACCGGATCTGCACCGGCAGTCGCGCAGATCGCAAAGGAGCAGGGGGCTATTGTAGTCGGTATGGTTTCCTATCCATTTGATGTTGAGAAAGCCAGACTTATCAGAGCTGAGGATGGTCTTGAGGCCATGTCAAAAGCATGCGACTCAGTCATTCTTCTTGACAACAACCGGCTCAAGAGTTTTGTTCCAAACCTTCCGCTCGCACAATCATTCTCAGTTATGGACCAGTTGATTGGTGAAACCGTAAAAGGCATCACTGAAACCATCACTGAACCATCACTCATTAACATAGATTATGCTGATGTCCGGGCAATCATGAGTAAAGGTGGAGTCGCTACTATGCTCGTCGGAGAGTCCAAACAACAGAATAAAGCAGAATCTGTTGTTCGTGAATGTCTCTCAAACCCGATGCTTGACATTGATTATCGTGGTGCAACCGGGGCATTGATCCACATCACCGGCGGTAGTGATCTGACGCTCATAGAATCTGAAGAGATCGCTTCCTCTTTGACATATGAGCTTGATCCACACGCAGATGTGATCTGGGGAGCCCGTATCCGCTCAGATATGGAAGGAAAGGTTCGTGTCCTTGCTATCATGACCGGTGTGAAAAATGGTGACACCATCGCCAAGCCAAAACAACCCTACCGGGAAAAACTTGACAGAATTGAAGAACAGATCCGGTATCCGAAATCTCCTGACCTTGCGCGAATAAAACCCCGTTCAGTCACCGCTGCAATGGATTATGCCAGCGGCCCTGACATTATGTGGATGTAACCGAAAGCCAGAACACAACTGCCATAGACCTCAATATTGTTCTCTTTTTTCGGGTTTATTCACCGAAATTTATTTTAAGATTCTCTTGGTACCAGGGTGATCGCCCCTGCTTTCAGGATACTCAAAAAGCGTTTTTCATTCTCCTGAAAGATCACATGAGACATTAATTATAAAAATGATGTTGTCTTCTTAATAGTAGAAGGTCACACAGGATCCCTTCGCGATTTCATGAACGATGGGTCTCTTGTTACGGAGCCTTTTGGTATTGGGAGTCGAACATACGTGGATCGTGTAGCGAACAAGAACTGTAGTCGAACAGATGAATGTTATTCCACCTGTTTCGGGTGGCGGGCATCCCTGAAAAGACGCCTGAACCGTTATCTATCTCTGATTCTGCCCGTTTTCACACGTCCTTTTGTACATACTACGTATTGCTCTTACGTATGTCCCATCTCTCGCACCGGTAGGGGATACCAGACGTGCCTTTTAATGCGAGGATTGGTAAAAGATGTTGAATGAACTGATTGATAAAAGAAAAGTTACGATCTCGGGATCTGAAGAACACAAGAATAAAAGGAATGAGTATAATGCTCTTGCCAGTCAGTATGCACGGGAGCGGAATACTCTAAACAACCAGACCCGAGAGTTCGTTGAAGAAGCACAAAAGCACAAGGAACTACGTGATCAGTTCAATAAGGAAGTTCAGGAATTAAAGGATAAGAGAAACGAGCTGAATGAACAGGCAAATGTCCTTTTTGGAGAGATTGATGCTTTCAAGAAGGAACATGGCGGTATAAAAAGCCGGAGTATCAAGGAACTTCACAAACAGATTGAACACCTTGAGTTCAGACAACAGACTGAAGTATTCACAACGGAAAAAGAACGTGAACTCATTGAAAAGATCAAGGCCTTAAAGGAACAGCTTCGCGAGCAGGAAGCTGAAATTGAACAGAACAAAGAGATAAGAGAGAAGATAACGCTCGCAAAGGATCTTCGCAGGCAGGCCTCCGAGATCCATGACCATGTAACTCAGCTTGCGGAAGATGCTCAAAAACACCATGATCTCATGGTGGAATGCTACCGCAAGGCCGATGCCTCACGGGAAAAGGCTGATGAAGCACATAAAAAATTTGTAGAAGCTCAGGAAGCTGCGGACAACGAACACAAACTCTTCATCGCCTGTCAGAAGGAACTCCGCGATTATGATAAGGTAATTGGCGGTCTTCGTAAGAAAAATAAAAAAGTCAAGACCACAAAAGAACAGAAGGAAGTCAGAAAAGAGGCAGAGCAGATCTTCTCACAGTTTAAGGCCGGAGAAAAACTCACCACCGAAGACCTGCTTCTTCTTCAGCGTTCAAGACTTTTATAATCTATTTTTTCTTTTTTTCAAAGAAGTCATTTATAGGGAAGCAACCAATATCATTGTAATGGGTTTCATCAGGACATTAGTCCTCAATATCGACCGCGATGATGATATTGGATTTAAAGCCTCTATTGACAGTCCGCTTATTGGTAGATTAGCCTGTCTTGATGCTGCCGTACGCCTGGCCCTTGCTGATCCAGAAGATTCAGATGTGAATGCCATTTTTCAGGCAGTTTCAACATATGATAAACTGATTGCTGATGGCGAAGAGGCAGAAGTTGCAGTAATCGGGGGGAACCACTTCAGGTTCATTGAGGGAGATCGGAAAATTGCACGGTTGCTGGATGAAGTAGTGACACAGACCGGCTGTAACCAGTGTATTCTTGTAACCGATGGAGGCGAAGATGAATATATTCTCCCGATTATTCAGGGAAAAATCACTGTCAGCTCTATTCAGCGTGTTATCGTATCCCAGATGCCCAACCTTGAGGGGACCTATTATATCCTGAAAAAACTGATCAGTGATCCAAAAATATCAAAAATAGTCCTTGTTCTTCCCGGTCTTACGCTCATGCTCTATGCAATCAGCTATGCGGTGAACAGACCTGAAATCGCTACCATGGTGATCGCTGGTTGTGTTGGAGGATATCTGTTATACAAGGGCTTTTCACTTGATGAAGTCGTCAGAAGTGAACTGATAGACCTGAAATCAACCCTTTACCGGGGAAGATTCTCCTTTGTAACATATATAGGTGGGTTAATATTTGCTATCATCGGAGTTATGGAAGGGACATCGGCCCTTACCAGCTACTGGGACGGGAGTGGAATATTTCCCATGGCGATCATCTTCCTCTGGGGAGCTGTTGCATGGTTTACCCTTGCGGCAATAACCACATCACTTGGATCGATTATTGACAGCTTCCTCTATGAACGGGAAAGTCTCTCACGCGCAGTGATTTTTTCATACTTTATCAGCGCAATTGGTGTTCTTGCCTTTGGCGGAATGAGTTATACCCTGTCGAACCTGAATCTCTCCCAATTTCCGATAACGCAGGATCTTGGTATCACCTATATCATTCAGGGTGCAATTGGTGGTCTGGTCTGTGCATTTGTCGGTATCATCCTGCAGCACTCTATTTCAGTTTGGGCACAAAAGAAGGAAGAGTCAATTACCTTTCTTTGATTATTATTCCCTG
>NZ_DAONKG010000155.1:0-5940 GCF_035406105.1 Methanospirillum sp. | reverse complement strand
ACAAGGTATCCTTCGATTTTATCAATAGCACTCTCATCTCCTTTGGAGATCACGGCATTGGCAACATAGAGCTCTGAACTTTGTTCAAGTGTGTACTGCGGAGCAACCTCCCCCATCTCTCCTTTTAACAGGCCCATCGCCACCTCCTCTTCAGTAAGCCTCGAACCCCGGATATAACTTGCTCCTGGTTCGGCGAGGATGACAACCTTTCCAAGGTCATGGTAATCAGGTCTTCCTGCCCTCCCTGACATCTGGTAAAATTCCTGAACCGTAAGCCATTCAATACCCATTGCAAGCGAGTCAAAAATGACCTGGGATGCAGGAAAATCAACGCCGGCTGCAAGGGCTGCCGTGGTTACTACCGCACGAAGTTGCCCTTTCTCAAATTTTTCCTCAACCTGGCGACGTTCCGCCTGGGTAAGCCCGGCGTGATACGGTGCAACCCCTTCTCCTATCTTCTCAGCAATAATATGACACCGGGCACGGGAGTTGGTAAAGATAATTGTCTGACCATGATATCCTTTGGTTGACACATGGTTGTACTCCTCGGCAACCAGTATCCGTTCAGTTGGTATCTTCTGTTCCCGTTCTGAAAAGATGAGATACCGTTCAAGAGAGACGGGCCGGTCATCATATCTGACAAGTCTGCAACCAAGCTTCTGGGCAAGCAGTTTTGGATGCCCGATGGTTGCGCTCAGATATAAAAACTGGGCCTTTGGGGAAGTATATTTCATTCGTGCGATCAGGCCGTCAACACGATGACCGCGATCCCGATCCTCAAGCATCTGAACCTCATCAATGATCACGGTACCAATACCAGGAAGGCACTCTCCAATCCGCATGAGATGATCAATCCCTTCATACGTAGCGACGAGAATCCCTGCATTTTTATTCCGGTTCGCCGGTCTTTTTGAATCCTTCACCTGTATCCTGCTGGCACCGGTAATGATTGATACATCGGTAAGATGGCCGTACTTCTGTTGAAAGCGCTCGTATTTCTGGTACGCAAGAGCAACAAGCGGAACAAGAAACAAAACTCGGCCCCTTTTTTCAAGAAAATTCTTCAGACCGGCCATCTCACCAATGAATGTCTTTCCACTGGCCGTTGCTGATACGACCAGGAGATCTTTCCCATACAGCAGACCGGCCTCCACTGCCAGTTGCTGAACCGGCATCAGGGACTCAACGCCACATGACGTAACGAACTCTCTGGGGAAGGGGAGTTCTTCTATCCTTGCAGTCTGCACAACCGGATGAGCCTCAAGACGATCATACAGGGTATGGCTCACCGAGAGCCGGTCAGGTTCAATCGTTGCCAGAACCCGGTCAACACTGCGGTACTTTTCAAGCAGTTCATCAAGGTGGGACAGGGCGGATCTTCCAAGCCGGCCCATGTGCACCAGTTCCCTGCGAAGCTCCTTCCGGGCACAATCCATGCATATCTGTTCGCCTTCTCCAAAATCCACCGCATTCTTTTTGTCAAGCTCCGTCACCCGGTCATCCATCAGACAGAATCTGCAGAGTGAAACGTAGGAGAACTGAATCTGAAGATCCTGCAGAAAAGATTCAAAGGGCGTATCCTTTGTTGTAAGGTAAACCCGTGAGCGTCGCAGATGCGTGATCAGATCTTTACTCGGAGTGTTCCGGTATCCCCCGCTTTTGGTATGCCGGATCCGGTACTTCACCGGTCTGATACCTTTGGGAGTATCAACCAATTCCAGCATTCCCGTGATCCGGATATGATGGGTATCAATATATAAAACCCGGTAATACTTCTTCGTTGGCTGAATTATCGCCTTCATGAAGACACCAGGTCATGAATCTCATAACTGAGATCCGCCTGCTCAAGCTGTTTTAGAAAATCCGTAAAGAATTCATCAACTATGACAATGGCACAGGGTATGCCATGCAGGGCTGCCTCTACCGAACCTTCACGTGAACCAAAGTAGAGATCAGGAACCCGGTCGATTTTCTTCAGGGAAACCCATGCCTCAAGGCCAACACAGGCAACAACTGTCACCCTGCTGATCACTTCTTTCAGGGCATCCAGTCTTACTTTCCGTGAGCCACCCCGTTCAACCCGGGGAACCTTACATACAAGAACAGTCGATTCACGATGGGTGATGATGCCCTCCAGTGCTGCCACTCCTGCATCCTCCCCTTTCGGGGTATCAGAAACCACGGTTCCATTGGCAGACTGTGGCTGCTTTGAAGCATAAAGGAGACCATTTTTCATGTATACACCGACTGGATCTCCCTTTTTCAGATCCTCATCTGCGATTGCAGTCCATACCGAAACCTGTTTTATGATATCATTTCTGACATGCTTTGCAAAGGACTCAAGAACCTCTGCATTGTGCAGGATCCATTCAACACCCTCCCGCGTGACCTCATATCTGCCACGGCCGGGTGCTTTGAGCAGTCCTTCTTCCGTCAGTTCCCTGACATAATCCGATATCGCCTGGGGTGTTACGCCAAGACCTGCCGCTATCTCCTGCTGCCGTATTGCAGGCTGATGTGCTGCGATATCAACCAGTATCTGGAATCTGGTGACGTCTCGTTTGTTTTTCAGGATGGTATATCCCGGGTCATTTTCATTCATCCAAAACTACCAGACCCTGACCTTTTACGTCCAGATGTGGAATTCTCTTTGCGATTCCTTTGATAAACATGGGTGAGACTCCAAATTTTCTTGCGATATCACTTATTGATGTATTACCCCGTGATATTTCAGCCTCAACACTATCGCCTTTCATCCTGAGATCATCCTGGTTGGTAAATGCGATTGAGAGGAGATCCCCAAGGTCTGAAAAATTACACTGAAAATTCGCACGGAACTTGCAATAATTTGCCTTATATTCCTTTTCCGGTTTCTTCCCTGGTTCAGGCATTCTCCATTTCTCCTCGATCAGATTTCCTTTCCGAAGCAGAAGCAGCCCATCCCTGACATATTCTGTTCCGACTACGTCACACAGCTCCGTACGGGTCATCCAGTTCTTATCCAGGAGTTCAAGAATCTTCTTATAATGAGTATTATTAAATACCACAAAAAGGGGAACCAGCTCTACCGGATCATTCACAATCCGCACATGACCCGTCAATTCAAAACCCTATTATAATAACGTTGGATAAAAAATTAAAGGTTACTTGTACAAAAATGCAAAAACAAGGTCATATAATTATCAGAGGAATTGTTCAGGGTGTTGGATTCCGGCCATTTGTGTATTCCAGGGCAATTGCGCATAATATCCGGGGGTCAGTCTTAAATACCGGATCAGAAGTCGAGATTTACGCATGGGGAGAGCATTTTGATGATTTTCTTTGTGATCTCAAAAGAGGGACGCCATTATCGATCATCGATTCGGTTGATGTATACCCGCTGTCAGGAGAACCACCCGACTCATTCTCCATTCTGAAAAGTCATGACGGGATCAGAACCGGTCTGATTCCCCCTGATATTGCAACCTGTCCTGACTGCATCAGAGACATTTTTACCCCGAATGGCAGATATGAAGGATATTTTGCAACCTCATGTGTCAACTGCGGGCCCCGGTATTCAATCATAAAGACCCTGCCCTATGACCGGGAGCGGACAGCGATGGATATATTTCCTCCCTGTCAGGAATGTTCTGCCGAGTATTCAGATCCGAAAAGCCGGAGGCATCATGCCCAGACAATCGCCTGCCAAAGCTGCGGGCCGGAACTCTTCCTGCATTCAGGTACCGGTGCTCGGATCCCCTGTGATAACCTCATTCAGAAAACCGCAGAACTTCTTGATCAAGGGAATATCATTGCGATCCGGGGCATTGGCGGGTTTCATATCGCCTGCATCGGCGATATGGCCCACACATTAAAGCATCGTCTCGGGAGGACAGAGCAGCCCTTTGCTATCATGGCGAAAAAAGAATGGATCAGCCATAACACATGGATCTCTTTGGAGGAGGAGAGAATTCTCGAGAGTGATATATCTCCGATTGTTGTCCTTGATAAAAAGGATCCGCACGCCCTGGATCATGTGAGTAACCTTCACACCCTCGGTTGTATGGTTCCCTATACCGGTCTGCATCATCTTCTCTTCTCCCATCTGTCAGCACCGTTCCTCATTATGACAAGTGCCAATGCCCCCGGCTATCCGATGATTACCACCCTGGAAGAAGCGGTGAGAAAACTTTCAGGTATTGTCGATTACTATCTCACCCATACACGGGATATCATCAACCGGTGTGATGACTCGGTTGTGCGAAAAGGGGCAATCATCCGGTTATCACGGGGGTATGCACCAAAAAGAACAAAAATAAACCTTGGTGATGCTGCCATTCTGGGAACAGGACCTGAACTGAATGCCACCATTACGCTCTATACGAAAGGGTTTTGCATCACATCACCTCATATCGGAAATGTCAGAAATCCTGGCACCTATGCATACCTGAAAGAGACAACAACCTGCCTCCGGAACCTGATGCAGCCGGATATCAGAATTATCGCCCATGATCTTCATCCCCAGTTCCTCTCAACCAAATACGCAAAAGAACTGAGTGATGAGACCGGAGCTCATATGATGCCGGTCCAGCATCATGAAGCCCACATTGCCGCTGCGTGTCAGGACGAGTGTATCGGGATAGCAATCGATGGTGTCGGGTATGGATCTGACGGGACCATCTGGGGTGGAGAGGTTTTTCAAGGATCTGCCCCTTCATATTCCAGGGTTGGATCTCTCATGCCGGTGCTCATGCCAGGAGGTGATCTCGCAACCCTCTGGCCTGAACGGATGCTGTATGGTATCCTTCCCGATGACAGGACGCGTGATCTGCTCCTCTCACGGGGCTGGCCAGAACAGGACTTTTCCATTCTAGAAAAACAAGTCACAAAACGGTTTAATACCGCTGTCACATCAAGTACTGGCAGGATACTTGATGCAGCTTCTGCACTCCTTGGAATTTGCAGGAAAAAGACGTATGACGGTGAGCCTGCTATGAAACTTGAATCCGTCGCTCATGGAACAAAACCTGAACCCTGGGAGATTCCACTCACCAGGATCGGTGAGAGAGAAGTTCTTGATACACCGTCACTTCTCAGAAAGGCCAGGGATATATATCTCAGATATCCTGAAGAGCCGGATGTGATTCGTCAGATTGCAGCCTCTCTCCAATATAATCTGGCACGAGGGATTGCAACGATTGCATGTGACGCCGCCGCCAGTGCAGGCCTCTGTACCATTGCATTATCCGGTGGTGTTGCATACAACGAAATGATCAGAAATACCATCAAAAAGACCGTAGAGGAGAGCGGATTTGATCTCTGCATAAACCATGATATGCCACTTGGAGACGGATGCATCTCATTCGGGCAATGTGTATATGCAGGAAAAAAAGAGTGTTTATGAGAGCGGTTTTAACATAACCTTCGGGATCAGTTTCATCTCATTCGGACGTATGATAACATTCACCGTCTTCTTCTGATACCCTTCTTTCTGGAAAGTAAGTGAGCGGGAACCGGCCGGGATGATCAGGGTTGCCGGGGTTGTTCCAAGGTACACATCTCCCATGGTTACTTCTGCTCCTGATGGCTGTGAAGTTACCATGGCAAACCCGGACGGACCTGTCGGATAGTCCCCAACGACTCGAATGATCTCCGGTTTTCTCTCCACCGACGAGAAATTATCACTGATTACTTCAAGTGTGACCGTATACCTGCCGATTCCGCCGTACACATGGGATGGATTCTGAACTGTCGAGAGTGTTCCGTCCCCAAAGTCCCATCTCCACTTCTTCGGGCTTCCTGTTGAATGATCCGTGAAATTCACTGTCAGCGGAGGTGTCCCGGTCATAGGCAGAGCGGTAAATGCTGCAACCAGCGGTTCTGTATTCTGGGTTGGGGTCTGTGTTGGTTCTTCAGTAGGTACCGGAGTTGGTTCACCAGTCGGCTCCTGTGTCAGCGTAG
>NZ_DAONKG010000154.1:0-6010 GCF_035406105.1 Methanospirillum sp. | reverse complement strand
CTCTGCCTCTGAGGAAGCGTTATCATTGTGTGGGTATCCACCAGATGCAACCCCTTCATTTGATGAGGTGGCAGATCTCATCCACCCTGATGACCGGCCCAGGATACGAGAATTATTTACCCATGCTCTCGCAACCGGCCAGCCCTATCAGACCGATATGCGGATTATCCTCCCGCAAACTGGCGAAGAAAAATATATCCTCACATTCGGAGAGATTGAAACAGATGATCAGGGCAGACCTGTCAGGGTATTTGGTGTCAATCAGGATATTACTGAGCTGAAAAAGGCATCATGTGCCCTGGCAGAACAAGAGGATCAGTTCAGAAAGATTATTGATAACCTCCCGATATCGATAAGCATTGTGACCCTGGACGGGATCATCCGGTACGCAAACCGCAAGGCAATGTCTCTGTTTGAATTTTCCAGTATGGATGAACTCTACCATACCAGGGCTCCTGATGTCTGGGCTGATCCCACACAGCGAAGGATGTGGTTGAATATTCTGCAGAATAAGGGTATTGTGTCAGATTTTGAGATGGAACTGAAGACCCCGTCGGGCAGGAGATTCTGGGCAATCGGATTTGGAATCTTAATAACCTATCACGGAGAGCAGTGCGTGCTCTCAGCCCACCATGATATCACTGACCGCAAACATGCAGAGGAAGAGCTCAAAAAGAGGGAAGAGCAGTACCGGTTCATCACCGAAAACTCAATTGATGTTATCTGGACCATGGATCTCTCCGGACGGTTTACGTATATCAGTCCGTCGGTCTGGCATCTCCGGGGATATACCCCTGAAGAGGTAATGGAAAGTTCATTGGAAGAGACAATAAGCCCAGAGTCGCTCCCTCTTGTACTGGACACAATTCAGCGTGCGCAGGAGATGATACAGCAGGGCCAAAAACCTCCACAACAAATACTCGAGGTTGAACAACCCTGCAAAGACGGGTCGACTGTCTGGACAGAAGTAATTGCCCGGACGCTCTCTGATAAATGGGGAGACCCAGTCGGGTTTATCGGGGTCAGCAGGGATATTACCAAACGGAAAAAAGCAGAGGAGGCTGTACGGGATAATGAAACGAAATTCATCTCAATATTTAACCAGACTCCGGACCCCGTCTTCATCATTGACCGTTTTGGAAAAATTCTCGAAATAAATCATGGATTTCATGCCATGTTCGGTCTTGGGGATGCCATGGTCCTGGGAAAACAACTAAACGAAATGCCAGTTTTATCACCCATTGCAGACAGGGATATCCTCACGATCCCTTCCGGAAAAGAGGGGGAAGTATTCCGAAAGGAGATGATTCTGACGAACGGGATGAATAAACCGATTATTGCAGAGGTTGCATGGTCAGGCATATACATCCATGGACAACCCTGCCAGCTGATTCAGATCCATGACATCAGTGCGATCAAAACAGCACATGATGCAGCTCAGAAAGCAAATAATAAACTCAATATTCTCTCAAGCATAACAAGGCATGATATCCTTAACCGGGTAATGATTGCATCCCTCTATTGTGATGAGATTAAAGAGTCTGTATCCGATCCCACGATACGAAAATACCTGAATACCATCTCGCAGGCATCGGCGGATATTGAACATCTTATCAGGTTTACCAAAGAATACCAGGATCTGGGAACCTCTGCCCCGGCATGGCAGCGGATTGCAACAATTCTGATCCAGCCACCTATCCGCAATCTTGCAAAAGATGTCAGAATTAAGTCCGATCCTGGCACCCTGGAGATTTATGCTGACCTCATGTTTGAGAAAGTGCTCTACAACCTGATCGAGAACTCCGTCCGGCATGGACAAAATCTTACCACAATTAGGGTCGGATACCAAATGACTGACGGAGATTGCGTGATTATCTATGAAGATGATGGCGGCGGTGTTGCTGATGATGAGAAGGATAAGATTTTTGAACGAGGTTATGGGAAAAATACCGGAATGGGGCTCTTTTTAATCAGAGAAATCCTCTCTATCACCGGCATTGGAATACGGGAGACCGGGACCTATGGGATCGGGGTCAGGTTTGAGATGAGGGTTCCAGCTGGAAAATGGCGGGTATGAAGATGATCAGTGTTGATCAGGGATGAAAGAGTGTGGGTATGAATATCCATATACCAAAACAAGCCCCGCCCATTCTTTTATCTGTGACGACAGCATGTGCAATCGGCCTTAGTTTTTATGCTCTCCTGTCCGGATGGACAACGATTTTCCAAAATGTATACTATTTTCCCATAATTATTGCCTGTGCCTTCTATTATGTACGGGGCTTTCTCTTTTCAGTATTTTTGTCTCTGGTTTATCTTGGGTGTATCAGTGTGTATACAAAGGACCCTGCGGTTCTGGGTGGTGCGGGTATCCGCGTCGTAATTTTTATTCTTGTGGCCGGCACCATTACCTACCTCTCTCTCCTGAAGGAGCAGGCAACATCAGATCTGGCAAAGAAAAATTTCGAACTCCAAGCAGCATATGAGCAGATACAAAGTTCTGAAGAAGAACTCAAAGAGCAACTGGAGGAGATATATGCAGCCCATCAGGAGATTTATAAACAGGAACACACGTTCCGGTTACTTTTTGAGCATAATATTGCAGGAATTGCGCTTCATGAGATTATCTGTGATGATACAGGAAACCCGGTGGACTATAGGTTTATAGATGTAAATCCTGCGTTTTTACAACAAACTGGACTAAAAAAAGAGGATATTATCGGAAAAACGGTACGTGAGGTTTTACCAGGGACTGAACAATACTGGATAGATATCTATGGAAAGGTTGCACTGACTGGTATTACGGCACATTTTGAGAATTTCAGTGGTGAACTAGACAAGTACTTCGAAGTCGCGGCGTACTCACCGCGTTATGGGCAGTTTGCAACGGTTATTCAGGATGTCACCGAACGGATTCATAATGAGATGCGCTTGAAAGAGACGAATGAATTCCTCGAAAAACTTATTACCTATGCCAATGTCCCTATCCTTGTCTGGGACGCTGCCTTTCATATTACCAGGGTTAACCATTCCTTTGAGCTTCTGAGCGGCTGGAATGCAGATGAACTGCTGGGAAAACCACTCGATGTACTCTTCCCGCCGGAGAGTGTCTCCTCCTCAATGGATCTTGTCAGGACAAACCAGGAGGGGTTCAGGTGGGATACTGTCAGCATACCGATTCAGCATCGGGATGGAAAAATGAAATACGTGGTATGGAACTCTGCCACTATTTCCAATACAGACGGCAGGCCGATTGCAACGGTTGCGCAGGGAAGGGACGTCACTCAGGAGATACTTCTTGAACAGGAGAAAGAGCAATTGACTCTCCAAATCCAGGAAAATATTGCAAAGCTTGCCATATTAAATGATGGTATCAGAAACCCGCTCTCCATCATCATCACACTTATCGAAATGACGGAGAATAAACAGTATGAATCACTGATTTCTGAACAGGTATCCCGTATTGATGAAATGATCAGAAATCTTGATATTGAATGGATAAATTCTTTAAAAATTCTTGAGTATTTACGAAAGCATCATTATGTTGGCAGGGAGTTGTACCTCCATGGATCAAAGACATCCACTCCGGGATGTCTGCATCATGCAGGTTCAGTTCTCAAAGGGATATCAAATCAGGATTCAGGTGAGATTGAACATATACTAAATGAGCAGCAGCAGAAAGAACCAGAGACCTTGAATCTGGAAAGATATCATCAATTCTTTGAGGATGCAACCATTGGCATATTCCAGATCTCTCCAGACGGGCAGATACTCATGATCAATGATGCGATGGCACGGCTGTTTGGATATGAAAACCAGGAGGAGATCATCAGGTTGAACATACGAATTGATCAGAACCTTTTTGAAAAACCTGAGGATGAGTTCAAACTTCATTATGAGCTTGCATCCGGAAGACCTGTCTTTTTAAAGCCAATTTCTTTTCGGAAAAAGGATGGAACCCTGTTTATCGGATCAGTCAATGCCCGGAGTGTTTCCGATGATACAGGCAGGATTATCAGATATGAAGGTACCGTCCTTGATATCACCGAACATAAGCGGATTGAACAGGCTGTGGCTGAGAGTGAAGAGCGGTTCCATAAAATTCTGGATCTTGTGCCGGATTTGATCTCAATCCATGACCCAGATATGAATATTGTGTACAGCAACTGGAATGGATTCGGACATGTTCCCTCTGATTTGAGAAAAACAGGTACAAGATGTTATTTTACATACCGGGGCCTTGATTTTGTCTGTCCGGATTGTCTGGCATCTACCGTTTTGAAGACCAAAAAACCGGTTGAGACTGTAGTAAAACTGCCTGAAGGATTATGGATTGACATTAGGGTAATTCCCCTCCTTGATGATCAGGGAGAGGTAATCCTCTTTATGGAATGGGTCAGGGATATCACGGAGAAAAAACTGGCCGAAGAGGAGCTTTTGGAGGAACAACAGAGGCTTGCAAGTATCATTGCCGGAACACGGGCAGGTACCTGGGAGTGGAATGTAAAAACCGGAGAGGTTATTATTAACTCTCTTTGGGCGGAGATGCTCGGCTATTCCAGGGAGGAACTCTCTCCGATCACCATACAGACCTGGGAACGGTTGACCCATCCTGAGGATCTTTCTTATGCGTATGAAAAAATCAGGGAGCATTTTGATAAAAAGTCACCCTATTATGAAGCAGAATTTAGAATGATCCATAAAAATGGTCAGTATGTGTATATACTTGACCGTGGCCAGGTATTAACGTGGGCTGATGATGGCTCGCCCCATATGATGTATGGCACCCATATCAATATTACCGAGAAGAAAAAAGCAGAAATAGCACTTTTTGAAGCGAACATGAAGTTAAACCTGCTTTCTGATATAACCAGACATGATATCAGAAATGCACTCAGTAGTCTTCTCATATTCCTTGATAAGATACGGCTCTCCTCATCTGCGAGCGATATTCAGAATGATATTGACCGGATTGAACAGATTGCACAGCTTATTCAGAGGGCAATTGAATTTACCCATGATTATCAGAATATAGGCGTAAAAAAAGCAGTTTGGCATGACATCGAGGCTTTGTTCCAATCAATGCATGAACAGCTCCACACACCAGCAATTCATTTCACCAATACCATCTCCGGTATCGAGGTCTATGCCGATCCGCTTCTTGAACGGGCAATTTATAATATTATTGAGAATGCTCTCCGTTACGGAGGTCAGGGAATATCTGAGATCAGAAGTTATGGGATATATACGAGTGATGATGAGTCCTTTTCATGGGTGATCGAAGATGACGGGGTCGGGATTAAAGAGAATGAAAAACCATATCTTTTTGAACATGGATATGGAAATAATACCGGGTTTGGATTATTTTTTACCAGAGAAATCCTGACAATAACCGGTATCAGCATCGAAGAGAACGGGATATTTGGATCAGGAGCACGATTTGAGATCCACATTCCACCGGGGAAATGGCGGAGAAAAAGTAAAAGTATCTTCGAGTAAATACCCTCTACTCTCACGTACTCCAGTATGCCTATAAAACTTCCTATCGGTATTCAGTCATTCTCCAGACCATTACCGAAGGGTATGCGTATGTTGATAAAACGCCATTCATTGCATCACTCGTAAAAACAGGTACGTATTACTTCCTGTCACGAACAAGTCGATTTTGAAAAAGCCTGTTTATTGACACTATAGATTGCTGCTTTTCAGGAAAGGGAGATCTGTTCTCAGGTTTATATCTTGGCACTTCTCAGTCGAAATGGGATTTCTCTCGCATATATCCGGTTCTTCGAATCGACTGGTCAGTATCTCCAGTCAGAACACGCAAAGAACTCCAAAGAAGAATACATGAAATTCTGGATACATGGGCATATCAGCATGGATATTCTCCCAGGGTACATTCAACGGGTGGCAAACTTGATGCCGTAATCAGAGCTATTGAAAAGACCACTGGTATGCAGATTGTGATTCTTATTGATGAATATGACAAACCTATCCTCGATACCCTGAA
>NZ_DAONKG010000153.1:0-6014 GCF_035406105.1 Methanospirillum sp. | reverse complement strand
CCGGTTTCATACTCCTGATCATTAATCCAGACGGTCACATTCTCAAAGTTAAACTGGATAATGGCATTGTTGATGATGGATATATATCCGGTTCCACCATCGTTCAGATCAATCCTGACCAGGTCGCCTTTCTTCAGGGTGTGATCTCTTCCTCCAATCCGAATAAGCATGCCAGGACCCTTTACGGAAAAGAAGAGCGATCCTCCTGCATCAATACTCGCTGACCCCGGGCCAGAGAGGAGGGTATCCTGCCGGTCAACCGGTAATACCGTGATCTCTTTGGTTGGTGCCTCTGATGATTCATCCGGATCGCAGAAGGTCATGTCAAGCCGTGCGGTATAGGTACCGGGGAATGGATAGGTGTGCTCAGGATATCGTGTATTCGATCTCATCCCGTCCCCAAAGTCCCACGACCGGTTCTGGGCACAGACCTGTGTCTGGTCGGCAAACTGAACCTTGAGCGGCTGAATACCGGCGGTGGGCTGTGCATCAAACCTGATCAAGGACTGATTCATCAGGTCTTCCATTGGTATCTGCTGAACCGGCATTCCCTGCTGGATGGGAACCTGAACTTCAGGAGTCATGACCGGTTCAGGAGTCGGCTCAGGAGTTGGTGTTGGTGTCGGTGTTGGCGTCGGAGTAGGTTCTGCCTGGGTTGAAAAAAGCAGCGTCTCTCCTTCACCTTTCGTATAAATTACTTCGACCGGTGCAGGTTTTGCATATCCGGAGGTATCTATCCTGAGGACCGTGCCTTGTTTCCACGGCCAGGTATAGCCCCCCATCAGCATGATCTTGTCCTGTGGGATTTCTGCACCCCCCAAGGTAAATCTCAGGTCCTGTTCCCCGAGATCCGGACCTGACTCATAGTACAGATAAACATCCTCACCTGACTGGCTTGGTGTCATGACAACCGCCGGCGGACCAGACGGCATGATCATGGGCATGACAAAAAAAACACCCGCAAGAATAATCACCGCAATCGCGGCTATTGCAACAATAATCAACCGGATATCAATCTCCAGTTCGCGCCCTTCCGGTTCCTCAAACGCTGCCGGTTCCCCGGACTCGTCCGGTGCGGGCGCTGCTTCATCTATACTGTCATCAACGTAGGGAGAAGATTCCTCTTCCGGTTCATCCAGCTCCAGGTCAAGCTGATCTGACGTCCCCTCATCGTCAAGAAGCTCGAGCATGTCCTCTTCATCATTCATCATATACCTCCGTTCCGGATACCGGGGGCTCACATCCCACAAACAGGCCAGATATCTGTATGATCCAATTATCCAATATATTATATAAAAGATGGTGTTTGATAGTGAACCGTCGTGTATGGAGAAAAAGAATCATGGTTTTTCCATGACTTATACGTGCCTGACAAACTTGTTACAGTCGCGGACCCTGATATCATTCAGGTAATGGATCGCCGTCTCGTTCTTTGGGTTTATCCTGGTCGCTTCCTTGAAGTATTTTTTTGCTTCACAAAACTCTTTCAGCTGATACAGGACAAAACCCTTGGCGGCAAACAGATCATCAATTGACTCTTTCTGCATGGTCTCAACAGGGATATCCTGCACCAGCTTCTGGATATCTGCCAGGATTTCATTTGCCCCCGTATAATCACCGGCATCAATGAGGCTCTGGGCCTGCTCACAGATCTTCTCAATCATCTCTGAGTACTCATTCTTTACCCGCTCCGGATGACTGGTCAGAGAAGGGACTTTATTCGGTTCCTTATGTGATTCCTGTGATGACTCATTCTCTTTCCCCTTCTCCTTCCGGGGTATGCTTTTTGCACTCCCCTTCTGCACGATATGACTATAAATCCGCTCTATCTCTTTTGCATCATCCTTATTTGTACAGGACTCCTTTGCCTTGCTCAGTATTTCAAGAGCCTCGTCACCTTTGCCAATGTTAAAGAGTGCTATACTTTTCAGGAACAAAGACCGGTAATCATCAGGCGACTTTTCGAGCATCTCGTCCAGGCGGGCGATAGACTCCTGATATTTTCCCTGTTTTATCATGGCCTTTATCTTCTGATGGTTCCCGGATGGTGATGTGGCAACATCTGATATGATCTGATCCGGTTCAGGTGCCGGTGGAGAACCAGGGATATGCTCCTCAGGGTTTACCGGCTGAGTGCTCCCGGCCGGGATATCGGTGAGGTTCTGCTTAAATGAGATGGTTGTCCCTTTTTTCAAAGGTTCTGGATCTGGTTTAACCAGGACCGTGACCGGGGCGGCTGGCGCACTGATGTCAGTGATGTGGTATGAGCCACGTTCTGCCGTTATTTCAGGAACAGGCTCCACCAGAACCGGTTGTTCTGCTATATCTCCGGGGGCAGCTCCCATACCGGCTTTCATTCCTCCGGAAATTGCTTCATGGATATCCGGATGAACTGCCTGGGCCTCACCTGCCGGTGCTGGGGATGGATTTTGTACTGTTGCAAAGTTCAGACGATACGAATCCGGTGTGTGTGGTGCTTCTGGTGGTTTTGAGGCAGGGGCCGGGGAATGACCGGGGGGGTTCTGACCTGCCGGGGGTGCAGATTTTGGGGGAAAGGCCGTGGTTTTCTGTGGTTCAGGAGAGGGCGCTGCTTCCTGTATGGAGGGCGGGAGATTGGGTGTGCAGTACGTGGCAAGATGGCTGAGCATCTCCTGGTACCGCTGGTTATCAATCTCACCTTTCGCATACCGCATAAACAGTACCGCAAGTGGCGGACTATACGGGTATGCAGGGATATCCTTCATCAAAACCCCGACCTTCTCCTCAAACTCGGCAGTGTCGATTACCCCTTCCGCATATCTGAGATGAAGAACCCGTAGGGGGGCACTCTGCTGGTAATTACTGATATCGTTGAGAAGATGTGAGATGATCTCTTTATACTGCCCGATGGATATCTCCCCGTTTGCATACCGCTCTGATGCAATCTTCAGGGACGGAACCTGCTGAAATGAGATATTTTTCAAAAACCAGGAGAGAAATTCTTCATACTCTGCAGTATCAATCTCCCCCCGTGCATACCGCACCTGCACTATTGATAGAGGATCTTCTTCTGTCATGTGCCTCCCCACCTGATTACTGGTATATACTTGAACATAATAAGGTACTTTGACTGTCCATCCCTGCGACGCACGTAGCTCTTTATATAGTGTTGCCAGGCATTCCCTGTTTGTCAGAACGTACCTGATATACCCATTCTTCCAGGCGCGGGATATATGATGGACATTATGCCATTCACCGGATATGAAGACATAGAAAAGCTGGGATCCCATACCCGGAGAATGGGAAGTCCTGGTACTGCCGCAGCTCTCATCTGCTCTGCTAAGGACTCCCCTGACTGGATTTCCGGTTACTTCAGGGATGGGTCTTTTTCATCCTCATCCACCTCCAGGTCTCCTGGATCTGATGCTGAGGAGCCATCATTCGTGACCGATCCGCGCTCTTCTTCCTCTTTCCGGTGCCATGCAATCAATGCGACAATCAGCCCTGCAATACATAAACCAAAGATTATTCCAAATCCAAGCAGAACCGGGGGTTCACGAATCTGGCCGGAGAAATTTGACAGAATACCACCTTCGGGTTCAGGGCCCGACGTTGCCCGAACCGGTTCAGGGGACGGGAGAGTTTGTGCAGGGGTATCTGGCTCCTCTGTCATTGTCTCCGGTATAGGAGTCTGATTCACCACGACCTCTCTGGTCTGATTCACCTGAATGGCTGGAGCCGTGGATACAACGAGCGGCCGGGAGATAGTCAAAACACCGGATGCAGTTGCCGGAGACGAGATCGCCTGAATGAGGATCTGATATCGACCCTCTTTCAGTGCATCTGCAGGAATCTCAAACATAAACTCCTGCTCCCCTCCGGGTCCGGCAACCGTTGTTGTTGTGCCTGAATATCCGGACCAGTCCCCGGATCCTCCCTTCCGGGTAGGCAAAAACCGCTCGTCGGTTACCTCAATGAGAAGGCGGGATCCAGGAGCTAGGTTTGTCGTTCCTGATACGATCACCGGCATTCCGATGGTCCCGTTCAGGGATGCTGATGCAATAGTTATCTTCGGGTTCTGGATGATGACGGAGTATTCGGTGAAGGAGTCATCAATAAACTGGCTTTTCAGTGCTGAAATCAGAGCCGCCGCGGCAGAAGGACCCATAAGGGCACCAGGCCCGCCAATTCTGAATACCGGAGCACCATACCACGGCGTTGTCCCAAGAACCATCTCCCGATTCCGGTCAGGCCAGATGTCAAAGTTACCGTTTGCCATAGGATGCTGAATAATGACCGCATATTCACCCGGCGCCATCGCACTGGTTTTTGATCCTAAGAGATCATACGAGAACCATCCACCCCGCTCAGTCGAAGCAATATCATACCAGAAGTAATTTCTGCCAAATATCCAGATAGCAACCCCGGCATCAGTCCGGCCGCCGACCAATCCGGTAATCGTCAGGTCATCACCCTGTGCAACAGACAGTCTCCTCCCTGATACCGAGAGGAACGGCCGTTTCAAGGTTATCGGAATCACCTGCCAGGAGGTGCTTTCCAGGTGATACCGGTCGCGGGGGGCTGAAACAGCATAAATGGTATAGGTCCCGGTATCAAGACCAAGGTCGCCGGTAGAGAGCCGGTACTCCCAGGTCTTACAATCACCGGACGCTGATGTGAAACTGGACGGATTTTTATCGATAACCTGTCTACGTGGCGCATCAAGTCTGCCTCCGGCTGATGGAAGATTCGGGCCCGTGATAAAGAGATACGTCTCACATGAACCACTATTCGTTCCAAAAAGACGTATTTCATCACCAATCGAATAACTATCACCACTGGTGGAGACTGATACCAACCCTTTTACAACCTGCACAGGGATTGAGTCAGACTTTGGAGCTGCCGATCCTACCGGCCCTTCAACATGAATGGTATATCGTTTGTCACCGGTCTCCGGTGTTGTGCGAAACTCTATCGTTCTCCGTCCGGTCCGGTCCATGGTGACCTCTGCATAATAATATACTCCGCCGAATGGGGATGAGGGAACGAGATCTCGAATCGTACTCCGTCTCCCGGACGGGCTGTATGACCCGATACGATACGGGCCTTCAGGATTATCCTGTATGACTCCCTCCTGTGAGGTGATGATCATGGGTGGCTGATCCCCCGGAGATCCGGTTCTGCCTCCCCCTTCCACCCAGAGGAGATAGGGCGAACCAGGAGACCCAGTGATGGTCACCCCGAACGGATCTCCTCTCACTACCGTTTCCTGTGAGAGATATAACCCTGCCCGTTCGGTTCCCAGGGTGACTTCCGTCCCACGGAGCGTATACCCTCCGTTTAATGAACGAAGATTGTCCTCCATCCGGTTCACAGCAAACCGGGGCTCAATTGAATAAAGGCCTGACTCATATCCTCTCCAACCGGTATCCCATCCCCCACTCTCTACCGGCGGGGCATACCCGATTTCATTGGTCGGGATAAACGAGCTGAATACGTACTGCCCGCCACCAGGTGTCATCACTCCAACAAGGGTCCCTCCTCCTGGTGTGCGCATCTGTATCTTCACCGGACCATCAGTATAGGAATAATCCGGTCTTCTGGTAATCCCGGCAAGATTTGTCTCAACCTGGATGACCAGTGGTGTCCCCCTGGAGACGGTTGCGTATGATCGGTCAGCCATGGTGTTCCGGTCCATCACCTTTAAGGATATTCGCGGATTTCTGACAATGAATGCAACCTGGCCGGCTATTCCCCGGACCTGGTCCCATTGATACCATGCGCCGGTCCGGTCATAAAAAAGGTCCGGAATCACATTGAGCCTCCCCTGACTGACCTGCATGATATCAACCGGCTGGTCACGTCCGGGAGATGACCCTGCCGGAAAATAGGCAATGGATGTATAGGGATATGGAACGGCATACCGGATATCAAGCCCCTCCTCTCCAAGATAAGCCTCTCCACCCAATGGAACAATAACCGGGCCTGCAAGAACCGGAATGCAGATTGCCAGGAATAATATCACGAACAATACC
>NZ_DAONKG010000152.1:0-6066 GCF_035406105.1 Methanospirillum sp. | reverse complement strand
GTTGTTATCTGATCACCGATCGCCTTCATGACCGGTGTGATGGTCCAGCAGGCAGAGATTTCCTTAATGAAAAGATTCAGGAACAAACCTGGGACTTTATTTTAAAATTTTTATAAATTGTCCCGAGATGATCGTCCATAGCCTGATATCATTTTTGATACGGTTTTTCATCCCAGTTCCTCCTGATAAGGGTATGTCCCCGCTTTGTAAGTTCCACTCTGCTTTCACTCGAATTATTCTTTTCTTTATATGCGCAGAGACAACAGATGCATTTCATTCCCCCTTTTCTACCTCCACATCCCCGTGATTCTCCTCTGGAACGTTTCAGATGCCCGGTGCTGCACCACATGGATATCCAGGATTTTATTGATTTTTCTGGTATATTGACCTCTGTGACAAGTTCAGAGAGGAGGCATCCTCCCCGCTGGCTTATGAGATGCAGTATTTCAAGACCTTCACTCACAGCAGTCACCGCCACATGAACATCGGTACAGGAGTTTTGATACTCCGGCGAGAAGGGGAATCGCGAGGATTGCTGCCCATATGAAAGATGAACTGACGATAGTCAGGAGCTGTGCCTCTTCACCTTCAATGATGAGGGTAAGGTAATTCCCGGTTTCAACCAGGATTGTACATCCGGCGAATACCACCAGGAGCAGGGCCCCGATGTAGGAGAAGCTGATCCAGACTGCATGGTCTTTTCTGCCTTTTATGAATGCAGTAGCGAAGAGTGCAGCGATTAGCAGAAGGATGCATCCACCGGGGATATCGGGGATAAAAAGGCCGGTTCCTATTCCGGCTCCTTCTAGTATTGATATGATGCCAGCGATACAGGTGGTCAGAGCAACAATTCCTGTCCACCCATAGAGATACTGATGTGGGTATGTTGTATTATCCATGTTTATGCTCCGATGAAGAGTGAACCTACGTGTAATATGATGAACGCGAAGACATATGCGACGAATATTCCCCATCCGATTGCGATACCTGTCCATTTCCAGCTCCTCATCTCCTGTCTGATTACCCCGAGTGCAGCCACACAGGGAAGGTAGAGGAGGACAAAGACCATGTATGCCAGAGCAATTACCGGACTTAAGCCCGGGTCTGCAGCAAGAGATGATTCAAGCATCTCTTCTCCTCCATAGAGGGTTCCCAGAGATCCGACGACGACTTCTTTCGCGATGAATCCGAAGATGAGTCCGACGACCAGCTGCCAGTTAAACCCTAGCGGGGCAAATACTGGCTGTAATGCCTGTCCGATGATTCCTGCAAGGCTCTCTGCAGATCCATACTCTACTCCTGCCGGGAGGGTTGCTAATGCCCAGACGACGATAACCCCGCCAAAGATGACAAGTCCTGCACGTTTCAGATATTCTCTGCCTTTAAACCACATGTGGACCGCTGCAGCAAATCCGCTTGGTCTCCGGTATGGTGGGAGTTCCATGATGAAAGGCGATGGTTCATCCTTGAATACCAGACGCCGGAATATCAGGGCCGACAGGATTGCAACCGCGATTCCGAGAACATACAGGAAGAATATTACATTCCCTGCAGCGGCTCCGAAGAATACGCCTGCAAAGAGGACGTATACGGGAAGCCGTGCTGCACAGGACATGAACGGGATGGTGATGATGGTAATAATCCGGTCTGCTTTGCTTTGGAGTGTTCTGGTTGCCATGATGGCCGGCACATTACATCCAAAACCGATAAGGAACGGGATGAATGAACGCCCATGAAGCCCAACTGAATGCATGAGCCTATCCATTACAAAAGCGGCCCTCGCAAGGTATCCGGTATCTTCAAGGATGGAGAGTAGCAAAAACATGACAAATATGCTTGGAACAAAGACAAGCACTGAACCAACACCACCAATTACTCCATCAGACAGGAAGGACCGGATGAATGGATCCATGTCGACGTTATTCATCAGTTCAGTGAAATACCCGAAAACGTACTCTATTCCTACAAGGAATGGATTGGATGCACTAAAGGTGAGCTGGAATGCAAACCACATGCATGAAAGGAAGATTGGGATTCCAAAGATTCGATGTGTCAATACCTGATCAATAAGATCGGCAGGCATAACACGTCCCATGGTGCATTTAACCGAACAAGTAGTGATTTCTTCTGCTGTCCGGTATCGTGCCAGTAGAATATCTTCTGCAATTCCATCCCGCTCTGCCGTATCCGCCTTGTCAATAAATGGAATCGCAAGGCCCTTATCATGGAGCATTTTTTCAAGGTGTTCATCCCCTTCCATAAGCCGGATTGCTGCATACTGTGGTGATAAACTTCCTAGGGATGATGAGTGAGAGATGAGAAATGATCCAATTTCGTTGATATGAGATGTGACAGAATGTGGATATTCGATCTCTTTTGATTGGACGGAAGATTTCTCTTTTGTGACTCTGATGATTGTATCGATTAATGTGTCTATTCCCTCTCCTTTTCGTGCTACAATCCGAACGACTGGAATTTTCAGATTCTTTTCAAGACACTCTGCATCAATGGTAATTCCCTGTTCATCTGCCAGATCGCACATATTCAGAGCGATTACCATTGGAATGCCAATTTCCATCAGTTGAGTCGTTAAAAACAGGTTTCTCTCAACATTTGTGGCATCAATAATTTGAACAACAGCATCAGGATGTGAGGTCAGAAGTGCATCACGGGCAACCTGCTCGTCTGGAGTAAAGGCAGAAAGACTGTATGTTCCGGGGAGATCGGAGACAATTAATGAATATTCATTTATTTGTCGTTTTCCTTCTTTAATCTCAACAGTCACTCCTGGATAATTCCCAGTGTGTTGATGAACTCCACATATGCTGTTAAACAGGGTGGTTTTTCCCACATTGGGGTTTCCTGTAAGTAATATACGAATATCTTTCATAAATTCCTCATTTGAGTGGTTCGACGAGAACCATACTGGCTGCTCCGGCTCCAAGAGCATATCTACTCTCTCCAATCCGGACAATCACAGATTCTTTTGCTTTTTGAATAATGGTAAGTTCAATTCCGATTATGATCCCAAGCTGACCAATTGTTTTTGCCAGGTGACCTGTTCCACATATAGACCGGACCACAACCTGGTCTTCGGCTTTTGAAAGGCTTAAGGGAACCATAATACATCACTTCCTCAGTTTTGGTTCAACAGTGATCAAAGCTGCTTCTGCTCTCCGAAGAGACAATTTGTACCCACGGATACTGCATTCAGCAGGATCTCCAAGAGGAGCCCACTTAATGAGGGTTAACTCTGAACCGGGAAGTACTCCCATTTCCATTAATCTACGGCGAATAACTGAATCACCAAGAATTGACGTAATCGTTCCCGATGATCCGGGTGGTAATTTCTCGAGTGTAATGGTGGCCATGAATCTCCTAATAATTTTAGACTTATCTAAATTATTATGTTTTAGTATATTAAATTGGTGTATACTAAATTGAATTTCAACATCTCAAAATAATTAAATTAAACAAGAATTTAATGAAACGAACAATTAATTTTGTTCATTTTCAAATTACTTTAGAAAAAAACAGATATCTTACATTGGTTTGTCTGATCTACCATTTATATCTTTAAATTTTGTTTAAACACTCAATTTTCAATCTATTGTCCTTTGGTTTATTTTCTATCAGGAAAAACGCGGGAGGAAATCCTGGAACTTACCTGATATTGTGTTTACATCTACAGCCTCTCTGGTTAACACCAGAAACCTCATAGTCTTCCCAATCGAACGTGATAGTATGGATCTATTTCGATTATGCAGTTATTTTTGTATTCTGTTTGTTGCAATTCTCCTCCCCGTCTCTGCAGCCGAGCCAGGAGCTTCTTCCAATCAGACAATCAACGACCAGTTTGTAGTGAAATTACCGCCTGAATGGTCAAATTTTCCTGTAAATTCTTATGCAGGTATGGCAACCGGTATTATGGATAATAATGACATTACGAATGTCATCACCATCAAGGTATTTCAGAATATGAACTGTTCTGATGTAGCTGAAGAAAATCTGAAGGTGAACCTCGAAGATTTTAATGCAAAAACCGGTATTGCAGCAATGAGTGAACCGGTATTTGGCAATGATACGGTAACGCAGTATGGCAAATATCCTGATGGAAAGACGTCACATCTCTTCTTACGACTTATTGACGGAAATGTGGTTGCAGTCTTTGGTTCGTACGAGACTATGGAGGATGCAAAAGCAAAGGCAGACGAGTTTACTGCGATTGCCGCATCGGTAATTCCCCTTCATCCTTCAGTATATGAGCAGTGTTTGGTTGAAAACCAGAAACCTACCCCGGCTCCGACTACAACCTATAAACCCCGTCCGGTTCCGACCGTGAGTAATACGATAGCCCCAACTGAGGCTCCGGTCTCATAAAGAGATACCGTTCTCTTTTTTTCCAGGGTTGGATGGTGTAAATTCACCATTTAGAATTTGGTATTAAGGGGCTTTTTGATATGATACCTTTTGAATGAGGGTTTATAAAATTCATGAGTAAGGCCTTTATGTAAGGCCATAAATCCCCGTGTTCAATAAAAATTCAACCCTGTACGTATGAACTCATAACTGGATATTCATTTTGCCAGACAACACAATCCATTTATCAGCACGATACTAATCTGTCGAAAACTGTATATTGGCAATATAGGGGTTAAAAAAAGTCATCATTTGCTACTACTCTTTTTACATAAAAGATAACCGGACCATTGTTCCCGGTATTTTCTCTTCTCATGTAATTCGACTCATAACGCCGGCGAATATGAAGTATGATGCTCATATCTGAATGAAATCTGCCTGATCCCGCACACCGGTCAGACTTTTTTTGTCGCCCTCCCCAGTCCGAATCTATATTTGTCTGATGATCCCTCTCTTATATGGTGGCAATATGTCAGTACGGATTTTCATTGTCTATTACTCACTGTATGGTCATGTCCATACTATGGCTCAGGCAATCTCTCTCGGTGTCCGTGATGCCGGATTTGAGCCCGAATTATTCCGAGTTCCTGAAACATTACCTGATGAAGTTATTGAAAAAATGGGGGCGAAATCGTTCCAGGATGAATTTCAGAAATTACCTGTAATTACTCCTAATGAGCTTGCAAAAGCTGATGCAGTCATATTTGGCACCCCTACCCGGTTTGGAAATATGGCCGGGCAGATGAGGCAGTTTCTTGATGCCACGGGTGGAATCTGGAGCAGAGGAGCTTTGGCAGGAAAAGTTGGAAGTGTCTTTACCAGTAGCGGAACGCAGCATGGGGGCCAGGAGTCGACAATACTCACGATGCATGTTACACTCCTTCACCACGGAATGATCATTGCCGGACTTCCGTATACCTTCTCCGGGCAGACTACTATGGATGAAATTTCCGGATGTTCTCCGTATGGTGCTTCAACAATTGCCGGGGGTTCAGGTGAACGGTTTCCATCAGCAAATGAACTTGCAGGGGCCAGATATCAGGGGAGATATGTTGCACGAATTGCTCAACATCTGGCAGGGAAACAGAATGAAATACTTTCATAAGAATAAGCAGTATTTTCAGATAGAGATGGCAATTTCGATTATGCCGAAATTTGCACGATAACTTTCTGATGGTTATAAAGAAAATGAAATATAATGGTATATGAGGTATTGCATCCCTGAGGTGTTTACGAATACTCACCTTCCTTTATTACAGTCATGACCGAAGAGAAAGTTACAAGAAGAAATGAAGATCTCCTTGAAGTGATTTATGAAATATCGAAAGGAAAAGGATATGCAAAATCACGGGATATCGCCCAAGCATTACATATTACTCCAGCCACCGTGACTGACGGATTTAAGAGATTGCAGGATGCTGGCCTCGTTAATTATGAACCATACGGGGGAGTGACCCTGACTGATGAGGGGCGGTGTATTGCAGAGCGAACAAGACAGTCTCACACTGTCCTCCGTACTCTTCTCGAGCTACTCGGGGTAGATAAAGCCGTTGCTGATCATGATGCCTGTATTATGGAACATGGAGTATCTGCGGAAACATATGATAAGCTTTTGAGTGCAGTCGAATTTATCGAGGAATGCTGCAA
>NZ_DAONKG010000151.1:0-6079 GCF_035406105.1 Methanospirillum sp. | reverse complement strand
CGGTGTTGGTACCTGGCTGCCACCATGCAATCTGGCTGGCACCACCGGTGGCTGCAGACACATCAAGTCCCTTCTCACCAAGGAAGACTTCTCCTCCGGCCGGGATCTTGTTGATAGCTGCAGATGCCGGGAGTGCAACCAGTGCAAGTGCAACAAGCACCATCATGACAACTGCAAATTTTGCGTTCATTACATGTCCTCCGAACAAACGTTCGATTCGCATCCATCCGCCGATCAGCCATTGTTATTGGTGACTGTTCACCGGAGAGATACTCTATACTCCGAGAAATCGAAGTATGACTAGATATTTGTGAAATGCCTATTATATCCTTTTTGGTATGAAACACCTGAAAAATGATTCATCGTGACTTCATTTTTTTAAATTCCCAAAATATCATGAGTTTTCAGGATCGCCTCCCAATTCTGTACCTTCATAATCATTATTTATTATGAATGGATCAGAAATCTTCGCGCATTGAGCGTCTCACATACATGAGAGATCCCGGGATTATAAAAACCTATATATGGAAGAGAGAATAACATATAGAGGCTTCAGCCCGATAGTGTAGAGGTCAATCATACAAGGCTCTGGACCTTGTGACAGCAGTTCGAATCTGCTTCGGGCTATATCAGTCACTTTTCTGACCAGGACAATATATTCCCCATACTGCAACATGGCCGGTGTGATATCGCTCCAGATTTATTATCCTGATGCCGGAGATTCCGGCATGTCCAAGGAGCTGAACGACATTCTCAATCATCTCCTCCCTGTTTTTCTGAACTCCCATGGATAATAATTTGAGAAAGAGTATCAGATGACCCCCGTCCCTGAGAAAGACGAGATTTCTGATCACGATTTCAGCCTGGTCCCGCTGGGCAATATCCTGAATAAGCACATCCACCAGTTCTACAAACGGAAGATATCGCTCCGGGTATCTGGCATCTTCAAACAGGGGAATAATATTGGATCGTGAATGTGCAAGACGTACAAGGTCCCGTGCAGGACGGGAAGAGAACTCAACCGCATATACAACCTCGGCATAATCGGAAAGAAATGAAACCGTTGAACCGGCTGCTGCACCCAGATACAGAATACGGGCACCGGTAACAGGGGGTTCGTCAGGCGTATGGAGATAACACAATGCAGCAACCTTGCTGCGGCCGGGATCCCAGATCCGCATCCCTTGATACACCAGATCGCCAGGCAGAATTGCTCCTGGGGACAATAATATTCCATTCTGCCAGATCATGCCTTCTCTCCTGCCCGGAGGATCTTCATCCCGGCAGTCTGAATAAATCTCTCATCACGGACTCCACGATAATAATCAATCCGGGCAGCAATTGCCAACTGACATGCAAGTACCCTGCTGACCCGGCCCCGGAGTCGTTTTCTGGTATGATGCACTCCCTTATACTGATACAGTAATCCGTGTTTCGGCGGCCGTGTTCCGCTCGTCAGATGTGTGAACAGAGACGGTCCGGCCCCAAGAACCTGAATTGTTGCAGCAGGCATACACGCAAGATGGCGTTTGCTCCCGGCATGTGCAAGAAGGCGGGCACTCACCAGGGGTCCGCACAATGCAGACATATTTGGAAGGGTTTTTTCAGAGTATTCCCGTACGGATTTTGAGAGAACCGTACGGGATTCAACGAGTCGCAGAATGTTTTTGCTTATCGGACTTAAAGGATGACTCGCATCTTTTGCAAGCGTGTCAATGAGTGATCTGATTGTCCGATCAGATCCGGCCAGTTCTGCGGGGTGAAGAGCCATATAATAATCCTCAATCTTTTCTGACAGCCGTGATACCGCCTGATCGGTCTCATCAAGTATCCTGACAAGATGGATGAGGGTGACCTCTTCTCTATCACATCTCTCCTCAAGGTCCCTGATGGCAAGTCCAATTGCAAGAGACCTCACAAGAGACAGGTACTCCGGACGGCCTGATACGACACCCGCACTGACAGCATCCTCCCATACCGGCAGGGGAAGCAGCACCAAATCATCACGACAATGACGGACTTTTTCAATAAATTCCTGCCAGGATGGAGAAGAAGGGTTGTTTTGTTGTATACACTCCTGATCACAGAGCTCATACCAGAACCTCAATCCTTTTCTGTCCTGATTGTGTGCCATCTATACCACCATAATTCCGAATGAATAGAGAATTACCGGAACCGTTACCACACCCATGCAGGGAACCCGTGAGACCTCGATCATGCCAGGTATCATCCCGATCGCTGTAGCAAGCATCAGAACAACAAGACCAAACGGACCGGTCAGCATTCCACATACCAGAACAAGGGTAATGGCAACCCCGGTATTCAGACGGGAACTGTTCAGGCCGGATAATGCGGGGGCGGCTCTTGCAAGACCAATGGTAATGCAATATGCACAGAGTGCCGCAACTGATGCAATCGTCAGAAGGAAAAGAACGGGAGGAGTCTCAAACCCGGAGAATGCAGCCATAACACCGTTTCTCATTCTGCCGATGGCGACAAACACTGCTATCCCGATTATCGCGTTTGCGAGGGTTGACGCTCCTGTGGCAGCAAGATAACTTCTTCTCTCCCGATCATAGGGTATCCAACCGGATATGACCGCATTTGCACTTGCAGTTGACAAACCCGGAAGCCATCCGACGATCAGACCTGCAAGGGTCCCCGGAACTGCTGCACGTGCAATACCCGCGGTAGACAGGGAAAGCCCTGAAAAATGCTGTCGGGGGATGGTTCCTTCGGAGGCGGTGAGCAGAAACGGAAGGCCAAAAAGACCGGTCAGAAGCGGCATCAGGATACTGCCTGCACCATAGGTATTCCACGAGAGGAAATCATACCTGAATGCAAAAAGACCAAGGATACCGGATACCACAAATAGTATCAAGAGCCAGCCGGCAGCCTCACTGCGCACGATAACCAGTCCCATGATCAGAACAAGAAGAGAGCCGGTGACAATATCAACAGAATCCTGCAGGAGGGGAATAAACCACAGGGCAGAAAGAGCCAGAGGTACTGCAAAAATAACTCCCCAGAGACTGCCAAGGGCCGATATGCGGACCGCCTCTTCTCCTCTTCCCTCAAGCGTGAGAGCATGGGCAGGAAGAACTGACAGGGAAGTTCCTTCATCCGGTACTCCCAGGAATGTTGCAGGAATTATTTCAAGAAATGAGTGGGTGACGAGCGTCGCGATCAGGATCGCTGCCATTCCTTCCGCCCCCATAATCGGCAGAAGGATCGGGGAAAATCCAAGGAGCAGGGCTGCAATCATATTTGCGTGTATTCCCGGGGTCAGACCACTGACAGTTCCACAGAGCATCCCACCTGTAATACCGGCTAAAACAGGAATCATCTGGTTCTCATGGATTTAAGTGTATAGAACGCATAAAATATCCGCATCCGTTCTGAATAAGAGTGGCCGGGGGATGATATGCGGATTGCAATTACACGTCTGAAAGGAAAAGAGGGAGATGACCAGGCACGGTGCGCACGAAGAGGTCATGAGTGTTATACAGTCTCTCCACTTATCGGGGAGATGAACCCTGACCAGATCGATGCATTTATTCAGGATGTTCAGGACAGAAAATTTGACTGTATATTTTTTACCAGTGCCCTGCCGGCCCATCAGATCGGGCCATATCTGGAGGACCTGCCCCTGCCGAGGGTGATCGCAATCGGGCCGCAAACCGCAAAGGCACTCAGGGAGTATGGCATTCTTTGCGAAGTGCTTCATGAGTTCTACTCCCGGGCATTCGTGCCGTACCTCGGAGAGTGGATTGCAGGAAAAAAGATTGGAATTCCCCGATCTGATGCGCCAAATCCTCAGCTTCTTCAGGGAATCAGGGATGCCGGCGGACTACCCCATGAATATCAGATTTACTCACTCATACCGACATATGAGCTCCTCACCCTTGACAAGGCAGAGGCGATTCTGTTTACCAGTGCCCTGTCATTTAAATCAGCCATCTGGAAACGCCGGGAGGATCTCATTCTTCTCGCCATCGGGGAAGTAACAGCACAGGCAATGGAGGATGCTGGCCTCATACCGGATGTGGTCGGTGACGGGTCTCTTGAAGGAACCCTTGATGAACTCAATCTCTTTCTCCTCCTGAATCCGGGGGGATAATGGAGCACTCATCTTCGATCCCGGTACGTCCTGCTGCACAGGGAGCAATCATTCTCATTGACAAGCCTCGCGGACCCTCCAGCCACCAGGTTGCAGCATGGGTCCGTGAGATTACCGGCGTATCATCCGTCGGACATACCGGGACGCTTGATCCACAGGTCTCGGGCGTCCTTGTCATTCTCCTTGGCCGGGCAGTACGGCTCACAACCATTCTGCATCAGGACGATAAGGAGTATGTTGCACTGCTCCGGCTGCAGGGAGATGTGTCTGATGCGGATCTTGCCGAAGTAATCCGCCATTTTACCGGACGGATCTATCAGCGGCCCCCCAGACGCAGTGCTGTCAAACGGGCTCTGCGGATCAGGGAGATTCATGAACTTGAGATGCTCGGAAGAGACGGACGACTTGTTCTCCTCAGGGTGAAATGTGATTCCGGCACGTACATCAGGTCCCTGTGTCATCATATCGGGATGGCCTGTGGGGTCGGGGGAGCTATGGTAGAACTCAGGCGGACCAGGTCAGGCCCTTTCCATGAGAAGGATTGTGTAACGCTCCATACCCTTCGTGATGCCGCTGAACAGGCTCGTGCCGGAGATGATACGACCCTTAGAGCACTTATGCGGTCACCCCTTGAAGCGCTGGAGGGATTTCCCCGCATTACCATGAAAGAGTCTGCTGCAGATGCGATCTGTCATGGTGCAAGACTCTCTTCACGGGGCGTTGTCAGTCATGATCCGTTTCAGATGGAGGATTATGTGGTCATGATGGCAGGGGATGATTTTATCGGGATCGGACAGGCGCTGGTTTCGAGTTCACGAATCGTCCCTGGCGAAAAGGGACTCGTGGTCGCACCACGCCTTATTATGCAGGATACCGGTGTGTACCCGGCAGTCTGGAGAACTCATCAGACAAAAAGAGAAAAGGGTTAAAATATCTGACTGCTAACATATGTAGGCATCTTCTGTTTGCTGAGGTAGTCTAGTCTGGGAAGGCGCAAGATTGGAAATCTTGTGGGAGCAATCCCTCGGGAGTTCAAATCTCCCCCTTAGCGTTCCTGCAGTTGTTTACAGATCAGCTTCTGCACCCTTATTGAAGGTTACACAATACGGCAATTAAATCCCCATTTCTTTGGCAATGTCACGAAGGGGGCGATATCTGCCAGCATCAGCATCTTCCAGCCCTTTCAGTATCCTTCTTTCCAGGTCCTGATCGATCTCTTCTTCATCATAATAATCAAGAAGCCTGGTTATCACATCCAGGGGTGTTTCTTCAGGCCCGGCCCTGAGTCGTTCAATCCTCTGCATAACCGGATCCGGAATCTCCACTGCCTCACTCATAGGTATTTTATCTTCTTCAGAAGTTATCAAATTGTTGAAGGGGTTATGACATGAACACATCAGTTCACCAGCCATTCATTCATAGGTATTTGGCTCGGGTGATTAGATCAAAAATGTATAAGCATCAATCCAGTCAATTATTGGATCCAATTAATGTATAGCATCATAGAGTGTATAATTAATGTCTGCATACATCAGCCGGATGCTGACAGACATCTGCACGGATAAGATACTCTCAGCATGTGCGATAATAAACTGATGGGCCCTCCGGTAATGATGACAACACAGAAGAAAGAGGGGAGGTCAGGGAACAGAAAGACCTGACTGATAATCAAAAGCTTTTGAGAACTGAATTATCCCTCCAGTCACCGTTGCCTTATCTTTCATCGAGTTTGTGGATGATGTCCTGTTCCATGATACCCGGTCACTCCGGGCTTCCATGATATCAGCGGAAAATTCTGTTGTAACCGTTCCGATCGCATATCCAAGGCCGGACGATGGATTCGGTGTAAGCGCTATCCGGTATGAAAGGGCAGATGGGACTGACCCGTCAGCAGCCACAATCCTCGCCTTTGCTGAGGTGGAGTACTGGGCACTGTTCACATTAATGAGGGTGCTTCGT
>NZ_DAONKG010000150.1:0-6122 GCF_035406105.1 Methanospirillum sp. | reverse complement strand
TGCTATCTTTGATGAATCAGGTGACCAGACGAGATAGGGGGAGGGGGATGTATGAAGTCTGGTTTCAGAGACCGGATACCGGACTGTGTCTGATCGTTTTCCGTAAAAATAATCAGGGATTCCGTCGGTTGTCAGCGGTACTGCCGTCTTCGAACGTATCGAATAGAGCCAGAGATTTGATCCATTCACATAGGCGATTTTGGTATGATCAGGGGACATAATGCCGGCCAGTATCTCATCTGGAACCGTCATCTTCGTGATAGTATATGACGACAGATCGCAGACCCATGCAGACCCGAACGCATGAAACGAAATGGTCTTTTCATCAGGTGAAAGCTCCAGGTCCTGAACCGGGAGATGGGATGGCAGTACCTCTTTTCCGACAGCCGAACCGAGTGCCTTTGCAATTCGTTTTGCATCAATGAATGGCTGCCTGGTGCCCTGGGAGACATTAACCAGGAAGAACAGCGTGGTATCCCGCCCGTTGTCAGCATACCAGAATGCATCATTACGGATCCAATGAGGAGTGATGATCGCATGATAGATATGAGCGATCGCATTATCCGGATAAAAGAACTCTGCCATCTTTTTTTCATGTTCCGGCACCGGATTATGCGTGTCCTTTGCAAGGACCGGTACGGCAAGAAGGGAGAGGATGATGCATATTATGAAGAAATATTGTGATCGAACTGCCATACACAAAGAGGGAGAGGATAAAATAAATAAGTGACTCATATGAGATGAATAGAGGTTAAAAAGGAAGGGTGTCAGACATACAGCTTCAGGAAGGAGGTCTTTTTGGAGAGCAGCCACGCTTCATGGTGAGACTATCTTTTCCCGCCGAACTTTTTGGTACAGGGCATGATGGTCACCGAACTTTTCGGGATCTCCAGTTCAAGTGACTCTTTTATGGAATAAATAGCCTTTTGCACCTCACGCATCGGCTTTTCACCATCAAACTCCAAAAATAGCTCAATAAAAATATTATTTCCACATCGGCGTGATCTGACTCCATGAAATGCTTCATACATATCAAAGAAATCGGCAAGGGATCTGACCACCACCAGCTGGAGTTCCTCTTCAATGGTCCTATCCAGCAGATCAGGAAGCTGTGAGGATATCGTCCGGTACCCGGAGAGGAGGAATGAACCGATAACGATGAAGGAGGCAACAGGATCGATATAATCACGGTACGGATTCTCTTCCAGGAACAATACAAGCAGTAATGCGACAAGAACGATGAATTCCGTGATCGCTTTTGTCTTAAACAGGGTGATTTGTGCTTCAATGACCGGTGAATACTCCATTTTTGCGATATGAACCTTCTCTCTCCAGAGGATCGTACTGACACAGATACCGGTGATCATGACGATCATTGCAGCAATAGTGACCTCTTCATGCAGCATATGAGGATTGAGCATCTTTACGATAGTCAATCCAAATACCAGGACCAGGGAGAGGATCATGACAATACCGGTTATGATACTGGTCATAGTCTCAAATTTTCCCATCCCGTAATCATAGGCATGTGATCCTCCTTTGGCAACTTTGCGTAACGCAAGCCAGGAGAAGAAGGTAGAAAGGATCTCATTTCCTTTTTTGACTGCTTCGGTTGATAATGTCACGGAACCGGAGAGGGCGGCAAGAATAAGGGACGGTATCCAGAATATCGTATCAATAACCAGACTCTTAAAAATAACTCGCTCTTTGATGATATGCAGTGAACTCTCTGAAGCTTGTATCTCTTCCGGTGTATAAACGTGCGTCATGTGCGGGTATACGTGGAATATATGAATGAAAATAGGTTCCTACCCGGCACCATTGGAGCCAGGAGAAAATATCACACATTTTCGGATTTTGTATGAATATACCGAAGAAACGGCCAGATCAGGAGAACAGGCATCGTACCGATAATGATACCCATCCACTGCAAGGGCGTTAAGGGGACTGTATCAAATATATCACTGCCATACTGGACAATAAGAATCTGAACAAGAACAATACATCCCATGATTCCATAGAAAACGGGATTCCCTCTGAAAACAGGAGGCATAATCCCGTTTATTCCCCGGCAGTTTATCCCGTTCCAGACCTGGGCTATCACAAAACCGGAAAAGAATACCGATGCCTGCTGCTCTGGTTTCTCCAAAAAAGGAAATCCGATTGCCATACAACCGACCCCGGCCAGGATGTACAGCCCTGCGGTTAACAGAATCGCCCGTTTCATATATGGTGTTATCACGGATGCATTCTTGGGTATTGGTTTTTTTGTCATCAAAGCGGGATGCGGAGCCTCCGAACAGAGAGCAAGAGCTGCAAGGGAGTCCATGATGATATTGATCCAGAGGAGCTGCATGATGGTAAATGGGGGGGGAAATCCAAGGAGCGGTGATATAAACGTAAGGATTGATGCAGAGATGTTGATTGTCAGCTGGAAGATTAAAAACCGCTGAATATTCTCAAATAATGCCCGACCCCACCATATCGCCCGTTCTATTGTGGGGAACGAGTCATCAAGAAGAATGATATCACTTGCCTCTCTGGCCACTTCAGTTCCTGCAATTCCCATCGCAAGACCGACATCTGCATTCCGGAGGGCAGGAGCGTCATTTGTCCCGTCTCCGGTAACAGCAACAACCTCACCACGGGCCTGAAGGGCTTGTACCAGGAGTAGCTTGTCATGTGGTTCTGATCTGGCCAGAACTTCCAGATCCGGAACAATATGCAGACGTTCTTCATCAGATAACCCACGAAAGACCGGACCGGTCATCACAATGCCGTCGCTGAGTATACCGGTCTCCCGGGCGATCGCAGTGGCTGTCTCCGGGCTGTCACCGGTGACCATCTTCACGGTTATTCCCGCATCATTACAGGTTTTTACCGCTTCACGGACATCCGGCCTGACTTCATCACGAATTCCCACATATCCGTCCCACTGCATCACTGCCGGTTCGCTCTCTTCAGGAGCAAGTTCTGCATGCGCAAAGGCAAGGGTTCGCATCGCCCTGCCGGCAAGCGTATGAATCATGGAGAGATCCGGGGGAGGAGAGCAGTATGAAGCAATTATCTCGGGTGCTCCTTTCATAAGTATATATCGTCGCGAACCATACGCAACGATCGTTGACATCCGCTTCTTTTTCGAGGTAAAATAGTCCTGGGATATCACCGGCCATGCCTTCCTGATATCTGAATAGGAAATGCCACTCCGGTGCAGCCATCGAAGAAGGGCAGCCTCAGTTGAGTTTCCAACGGTCAGCAGCCGATCCCTAGAGGGCTCCAGTTCTGCCGTGCTGTTGACCGCGGCATTCAGGGTTATCCATTCTGACGGATCCTGTGGCAATTCTGAAGAGAGAGACGGGACTTCGATCGACGATGCAGCCACTTCCATCTGATTCATGGTAAGCGTGCCGGTCTTGTCAGTGCAGATGACCGTCACCGAACCTACGGTCTCACAGGCAATCAACCGACGAACCAGACTTTTTGCACGGGTCATCTTTCTCATGGTCAGAGCAAGTGATACCGTAACACTGACCGGCAGCCCCTCAGGAACAGATACGACAATGATAACAACGGCAAACATACAAGCATGCAGGATAACGCCAGCGATCTCAAGCGGGGTCTGGGGTGGTGTGCCGATGATAAAATCCTGAATCAGAACGACAGATATTATCAAACCTGCCATCAGATATCCGAATCTGCTGATTATCTCTGCCAGATTACGGAGTTTTATCTGAAGCGGGGTTTCCGGCCGGCTCCCTTCAATGAGCGATGAAGCAATCTCACCCATCTTTGTCTGATCACCGACCGCAGCAGTTATCATGGTAGCCCGGCCACCGGTGATGTATGAACCCTTCAGGAGCGTATCTGAAACGACCTTGCGAATCGGTTCACTCTCTCCGGTAAAGGCAGATTCATCAACCTCAGTCTCTGACGCATCAAGAAGATACCCGTCAGCAGGGACCATATCTCCTGCTTCCAGCAGAACAATATCCCCAACAACCACATCCCGCATCGGGATACTGCTCGGGCTGCCATTTCTGATCACTTTGACCGCGGTATCATCCCGCATCGCATGTAATGCATCAAACTCCCGGTTACTCTTAAATTCAGTCAGAAAAGCTATGGTAGTTGCAAGTATGACGGCAAGAGCGATGCCTATGGTGTCAAGAAGACTTTCTCCTTCCAATACGGCAACAATCGCTGACAAAACGACGGCAACGAGGAGAATGCGGATGATCGGATCCTGATATTTCTCCAGATACTGTTTCCAGATCGGAATTCTCCTTGGGGGCGTTAACTCGTTCGTTCCATACTGCTTTCGTGACTCCAGAACAGTTTCCGACGATAATCCGTCCGTTCCAAACCGCCGTAGTTCCTCTTGTGGGATCATGACTCATTTCCGGTTTTTTTTGATAATTCACAGGCTTTATGAACCCTCCCTGCAATCTTCTCCAGATTCACAACAAATGCAATCACTATTCCTGGATTGTTCAGCTCTGCAGCCTCCTGTGACGAAAGGCCCGTATCACCGGTTACGAGTTTTTCACGCACGACCGGTTCAGGCAAAGACTGCCATGCTAGTGATCTCCTGCACTGATACAGGGTATCGCGGACCATACCACAATACTATTCCTATATAATTAAAGCATTTTCGAATATCCAGATTTTTAATTCATTCTTCTCTCAGGTCAGTTCGCCATAGATTATTTAAATGAGTACGGAGAATTCACCACTACTGAGGTGATCAGGATGCTTGAGAATGTAAAAATCGGAAAGAAATTAATTGGTGGATTTCTTCTGACGATAATCATTATGCTCATCATTGCCGGAACCGGATTTATCTTTATCACGAACCTTGCAGAGAAGAGCGTGGAGATGTATAATGACCGTTTAATTCCAGTCCAACAGATTGGAATTATCAATGGGGCGTTTACCCAGTTCAGGGGAGACGCGTACAAAGCGATGCTTGTCCCTGAAGAGCGGACGACAAGCCTTGATTCTGCTGAAAAGGTACTGGCATCGGTCGATGATCAGATTGTCGTCATAGATTCATTACGTCTCAGCCCTGATGAAAGAAAGGTTTTCGAGAGTTTTAAGACCGCTTTTCAGAACTATAAAACCGAATCAATCAAAGTACTCAATTTCGTCAGGGATAATAAGATTGATGATGCGATTAATGGTCTCAAGGCGGGAACCCCTCTTGCAAATTACCGGGCGCAATGCAATGATGCATTAAAGAGCCTCATGGAAACAAACATGCGGGTTGCTGAGCAGATAAAAACCGATAATGACAATAATGCCAATACGGCTAAAACCACAATGATTCTGGTCACGATCATCGGTGCCGTCTGTGGAATCGGGTTTGCAATTGCCCTGACCCGGAGTATTACCGGCCCGCTTGGTAAGACGGTTGAGATGATCGACGAGATGGGTCATGGACACCTTGGTATGCGGCTTTCCATGGACCGCAAGGATGAGATCGGAATCCTTGCCCAAACAATGGACACCTTTGCAAATAACCTGCAGCATGAAGTTATCGGGATTATGAAAAAAATTGCTGCGGGTGAGAAAGTAACCGACGTTCCCATCATGGATGACCGTGATGAGATAGGCCCTGCGTTAAAAGAGACTGCTGAAACCCTCAGCGATCTTATCGAGGAGACAAAAACCCTCGCCCATGCCGCTGAAGAAGGAAACCTCAGTGTCAGAGGGAATGCAGACAAGTTTAAAGGAGGATACCGGGAGATCATTGCCGGAATCAATAACACCCTGGAAAATATCATCGGCCCGGTCAACGAGGCCATGAATCTGGCTGGTGCGTATGCCCTTGGAGACTTTACCGCACGGTTCAGTGATAAGGTTGCTGTAAAAGGTGACTTTGTTCCGTTTAAGGAATCACTGAACAAAATCGGAATTGAGACGGGGATTGCAATCGGACAGGTAAAGAAGGAGGTCGAAAGTCTCCTGGCTGGGATGGAAGAGACAAGTGCCAGTGTTGAGGAGGTATCTGCCGGGGCCCAGAATCTGGCCCATAATGCAGGTATTGTCAGTGATCTCTCGGAAAAGAGCGGACATGGCGTAAACCAGGTTCTTTCTGCCATGAACGATCTCGCAACCACGGT
>NZ_DAONKG010000149.1:0-6233 GCF_035406105.1 Methanospirillum sp. | reverse complement strand
CCTGTTATACGGCCCCCCCGGAACGGGGAAGACCCTGCTTGCCAAAGCGGTTGCCCACAATGCAAAAGCCACGTTCATACGGATGAGCGGGAGCGAACTGGTGCACAAGTATATCGGTGAAGGTGCCCAGTTGGTTCGTGAACTCTTTGCACTTGCACGGGATCGGGCCCCGTCGATCGTCTTCATAGATGAGATTGATGCTATCGGAACCACCCGGACGAATGATGGCACCAGTGGGAGCGCTGAAGTCCAGCGAACACTGATGCAGCTGCTCGCAGAGATGGACGGGTTTGACAACCGGGGCGATGTTAGGATTATGGCAGCTACCAACCGGGTTGATATGCTTGATGCGGCACTTCTTCGTCCCGGACGGTTTGACCGGATTATTGAGATTCCTGTACCTGATATTGTTGCGAGGGAAGAGATAATCAGGATCCACACACGAAAGATGACTCTTTCTCCGGATGTGAATTTTGCAGAGATATCACTTCTGACAGAAGGGCTGACCGGGGCGCAGATTCAGGCCGTCTGCAGGGAAGCAGGTATGTTTGCAGTCCGGAAGAGTGCATTTGAAGTCACCAACCAGGATATGCTTGATGCCATAAACAAGGTTGCCGGCGAAGAGCATGATACTGAAGAGCGGATGTTCCGCTAATCCTGCTTTTTTATGAATCTGCTGATATTCAGCAGACCGGGTATCAGAATATACCAGGAACTGAAGAGATCAGAGACCGCCTGGAATGCTCTTCGGTTTTATGATCCAATTGAGATCCCGGTCGGTATTTTGGTGCAGCTCAGTTCGCTCTCTGCAGCGCTCTCTCTGGCTTCTGATCTCAAGTACTTTATACGAAAATTTGGCTCTGAACATCTCTTTGAAATAAGTCCTGGTGTGTATTGTACTCCGTCGGTTGCAAGGACGAGATATGTGGAGCGATCCTCTCCTGCACATCCATGGCCGTGGAAGATATGGTACTGGGTACAGGGGGATGGAAATCTTTTCAAATATACTGCTTGTCCTGAAATGGATACGCCTCCAGGATCGCTCATACCGGCTGGGTATATCTATGAGGTTCAGTGTTCTGAAGATGAGTATTCAGTCAGCCATCTCCTTCTCTCTGGAAAAGGCACACAAAAGGGAGATCTTCAAAAAGAAGAAGCGGATGTATAATCAGGCAAACATGACGCCTGCTGTGGAAAGTCGCTGATCCCGTTCAAAGTCACATCTGAATTTATTCAGGGCAGTCAGGAAGTCATCATGACAGACCTGGGGGTGTTCCTTGCGGATAGCAAACATCCCTGCCTCCATACATATTGCATTCAGGTCTGCTCCGTTTCTCCCTTCAGTAAGCCTTGCAATTTCCATGAGATCTACATCATCTGACAGATTCATGGATCGGGTATGGACTTTCAGGATAGAGTACCTGCCTTCAGTATCCGGGAGCGGGATCTCGATGATCCGGTCAAAGCGGCCGGGCCGAAGAAGGGCAGCGTCAAGAATATCAATCCGGTTCGTCGCCCCGATAATCTTTACATCACCTCGTGGCTCAAATCCGTCCATTGCTGCGAGGAGCTGCATCAGTGTCCGCTGCACTTCCCGGTCTCCGGAGGTCATGGCCTCAGTGCGTGAGGCACCAATGGCATCAATCTCATCAATGAAAACGATGGAAGGTGCCTTCTCTTTTGCAAGGTCAAAGAGTTCCCTGACCAGGCGTGCTCCTTCTCCTATATATTTCTGCACGAGTTCTGAACCGACGGTATGCAGGAAGATTGCATGTGTCTCATGTGCAACGGCCTTTGCAAGAAGGGTCTTTCCGGTTCCAGGCGGGCCATAGAGCAGGACACCTTTGGGCGGGTTTATACCGATCTTTTCAAACAGATCAGGCCGTGTCATCGGAAGCTCAACAGCTTCCCGAATCTCCATGATCTGTTTTTCAAGACCACCGATGTCCTCGTATGTTTCAGTCGGAGCATCAACCAGTTCCATTCCATAGACCTGTGAATCATAGGTGCTTGGAAGAACTTCCACAATCGCCAGGGACTGCTGGTTTAATGTGCACCTGACACCTGCTTTCAGGGTACTTGGGTTGACTGCCTGGGATACCCTGACAAGGAACCGCGGCCCCGCACTTGATCGTACGACCACGCGGCCGGGATCGATGATATCAGTTACGGTTCCCACGATGAGTGGCGGGGTCTTGAGATGTTCAATCTCGCTTTTCAGCTTTCTGACCTCGCGCTCATATCGGATCTTCTGGGTCTCAATATATCGCTTATCTGACTCCAGTTGCCGTATCTGCTCCTTCAATTCCTGGTTCTGCGATTCCATTCCTGCAACCCGGTCTACTAAATACCGGTATAACTCCTCAGGAGTTTTCACATCATCCGGGTGGCGGGCTGCTTCTGCCATCTGATCAATCAGGTATATAGGGGTAAGTGACTATATGATGTTTGCGAAAATGCAGTGTGAAATGTGCGGCGCAGATTCCAAAGGCCCTCTGAAACGGATCAGGATCGAAGGGGCCGAGCTCTCGGTATGTAATGCCTGTGCAAAATATGGAACTGAAGTGCAGGGTGCTCCCCGGACATCTGCATTACAGGCGGTCCGGTCATCCGGGTATGCCGGTACCGGAGTCACCGGAAAACCCCCGGTCCAGCGGTCCAGGGATCTGTTTGACCGTATGGGCGGCGATCTGGTTGAAGATTATGCCGATCGGATACGGGATGCACGGATGAAACTGGGAATGACCCAGAAAGATCTTGCTCTAGCCATGATGGAGCGTGAACTCCTCGTTAAGAAGCTTGAAAAAGGTGAACTGATACCGGAAGATGAGGTTCGGAAAAAACTGGAGAAAATACTTATTATCAGTCTTCTTGATGATGGCTCATCTGAACCGGCCGACCTTCATCATGCCAGGATGACTACCACGATGGGGGACGTCATCCAGATCAAGAAGGCGAAGAAGTAAATCTCTATTTTTTTGTGCGTGATGTGTCAAATTCCATGGGATGGATGATCATGCCATGCCATGTCATAGCACGGACAACGATATCTTTATATGGAGCCAGACTGACCCCTGATCATGACAACCTGCGTGGAGGGTACAATGCCTGTCATTCAGTGCAGCCATGCTCCTCCCGGCTTGTCGTCCGAAATGATCGGAAATTCGCTCGAATATTGCTATTATTCGTTCTTTTTTAGCTTTTATCCGTTTTTTTGGTACTGAGTGATCACTCGTACCATATTTGGAGTGATCTGTTATGAGAGGCAAAGATATCAGACTTGAAAGAATCATGAACCGCAACACAAGAAAGACGATCATTGTGCCAATGGACCATGGAGTAACCCTTGGCCCCATCGATGGTCTTGTTGATCTTCCTGATGCGGTAAATTCAGTGGCAGAAGGTGGAGCAAACGCAGTACTTGGCCATGTAGGGCTGGCATTGCATGGACACAGGCAACGGGGTCATGATGTCGGGCTGATACTGCATCTGTCGGCATCAACTGCAATCGGTCCTGATCCAAATGAGAAGGTTCTCGTCAATTCGGTGACGAATGCCTTGAAGATGGGTGCTGATGCAGTCTCGATGCATGTCAATATCGGGGCTGATTCAGAGGCACAGATGCTGACCGATCTTGGCCACGTTGCGATTGAATGCATGGAGTGGGGAGTTCCGCTTCTTGCCATGATGTACCCGCGTGGACGTAATATTAAAGATGAGCATGCCGTGGAACATGTGAGGCTTGCAGCCCGGGTGGCGGCTGAACTTGGAGCAGATCTTGTAAAAACAAACTACACCGGTGATCCTGACTCGTTCCGGGAAGTGACCAGGGGTTGTCCGGTCCCGGTAGTGGTGGCAGGAGGCTCAAAGACCGATGACCTGACAACGCTTGAACTTATTGAGGGATCGATGGAAGGGGGCGCTGCCGGATTATCCATCGGGAGAAATGCATTCCAGCATGCAAATCCGGCATCCTTCGTTCGTGCCTGTGCAAAAATTGTGCATGAAGGGATGAGTGCGGCAGAGGTCCATGAGATGCTGAAAGGAGGAATGCTATGATTGGGAAACAGATCCGTATTGAACGGATAATGGACCGTAATACGGGAAAAGCAGTTATTATCCCGATGGATCACGGGATGACCCTCGGACAGATTGACGGCCTGCTCAACATGACTGAGACGGTTGCTGAGGTCTCCGATGGAGGAGCAAACGCCATTATTCTCCATAAAGGGCTCGTCCGTCCGGGGCATCGGAGAAAGGGCCGTGATATCGGACTTATCATTCATCTCTCCGCCGGAACAAGCATGAACCCGGACCCGAATGATAAGGTGCTCATCTGTAGTGTTGAAGAGGCGGTATCCCTGGGCGCTGATGCTGTTTCCATACACATCAACCTTGGTGCTCCGCAGGAATCAAAGATGATCGAGTCTGCAGGACAGGTTGTTCGTGATTGTAATCGATGGGGAATTCCACTCCTTGCGATGATCTACCCGCGTGGGCAGGGGATTGATCCGACCGACCCACGTCATGTTGGCCATGCGGTCCGGGTTGCCGAGGAACTGGGTGCTGATCTGGTCAAGACAAATTACACTGGTGATCCTGAATCATTTGCAAAGATTGTCAAAGCCTCTTCCATTCCTGTTCTGATTGCAGGCGGTGAAAAGGGAGAAGACGGTGACACATACAAAACGATTTATGATGCCGTCCACTTTGCAAAATGTGCCGGTGTCTGCATGGGAAGAAATGCATTCCAACGGGATAACGTTGCAAAATTCGTCTCAAATGTATCAAAAGTTGTTCATGACGGAGTCAGGCCGGAAAACATCTGAGGAATCATGAAACAGGTATTTGTTGATCTTCGGCCTTGGAATAAGGAACTTGCCATTGCAGCTCTTGAGTCGGGAGCTGACGGTGTTGTTGCCGATTCAGCAGGGCCGGTCCGGGAACTTGGCATGATACTGGTCATCGCTCCTGATGGAGATCTGGTTTTGAATCAGGATATCCGTGAGATGTCCATAGAAAATTCCGATGATCAGACAGAGGCAATGAACGCGGCAAAGACATGCCGGATTATTGTGCACACTCCCGACTGGACGATCATTCCATTGGAGAACCTTGTGGCATGTGGGGATAATGTTATTGCAGTCGTTTCAAGTCTAAAAGAAGCAGAACAGGCACTTACTGTTCTTGAGAAAGGAGTTGCAGGTGTTCTAGTCAAAACTGATGATCCTGACCTTGTCAGATCAATTACCCGCATGGCCCGATCCATGATGAGCGGGCAGGAGCTCCACCGTCTGACGGTAAAGGCAGTTCAACCTGCAGGGATGGGTGAGCGGGTCTGTGTCGATACCTGTTCTCTCATGGTTGACGGGGAAGGGATGCTTGTCGGGAATACCTCATCCGGTTTTTTTCTGGTACATGCTGAAACACTTGTCAATCCGTATGTTGCACCCCGGCCCTTCCGGGTGAATGCCGGTGGGGTCCATGCCTATGTGCAGGTTATTGGGGGAAAAACAGCGTATCTTGCAGACCTGAAAGCCGGTGACCGGGTCATGATTGTCCATGGAAACGGGTCCTGCCGGGAAGCGACCGTCGGCCGGGTAAAGATTGAACGACGCCCACTCTTTCTTGTTGAAGCGGAGGCCGAGGGGCAGCATGTATCCGTTATCCTGCAGAATGCTGAAACCATCAGACTTGTGCGTCCGGATTACTCAGCTGTATCGGTAACTTCACTCAAACCAGGTGATGTGGTGTTAGGCCGGGTTGAGCGTGGCGGCCGTCATTTCGGAATGGCAATTGATGAGACCATCATTGAGAAATAACATGAAGGTTGGCATCATTGGCGGAACCGGAGGGATGGGGCGTCTCTTTGCACAGGTATTTCAACAGGCAGGGCATGAGGTGCTCATTGCCGGCCGCAAGACGCAGACAACGAAAGAAGAGATCGCGGGCCGTGCTGATGTCATCATCGTTTCTGTTCCGATACGCGATACTGTCCCACTCATTCATGAGATTTCACCAATCCTAGGTGAGCATCACATCCTCGCCGACCTGACATCGCTGAAGACCGAACCGGTCAGGGCAATGCTTACTTCAAAAGCCCGTGTTATTGGGCTTCATCCCATGTTTGGCCCGACTGTCGGAACCATCCGGGGGCAGACGATTGTTGCCACACCTGCCCGCTGTAATGAGGAGGATCTCCGGTTTTTCATGACAATATTCGAAAGCCAGGG
>NZ_DAONKG010000148.1:0-6243 GCF_035406105.1 Methanospirillum sp. | reverse complement strand
CCTGTATCCGGAAGGAAATACAATAAGCGAATTATTCCTGGATGATCTCCTGGTGCAGGAGTCCCTCCGATATGGTATTCCTTCCACCCGGACCGCATTTGTCTGTACGAGTACCCATCCGGGAACTTCGGTAAAGGCTTCGGTGATCGTTCCATCAGCATACCCGGCAGGATGGGATGTATGCGAAAATACCGTTATGGCGTATAGTATGGCGCCGGTTTTAAGGGATAATGCGAATTTATCTCCAGACCCTCTCAATTTATTAGAATCAGAAATGTTCATGGAAGAGCCAGGTATCATTACCCGGGTTCGTCGGGCTTCAGTTTCGAAACGTATGTGTTCACCGCCTTCCACAGGTGCCGCTCCCCGCAGTACGGTTCGGATCTCTTTCTCAGTCCTGGTGAATCCCGATGAGTCAGAAGGCCGTCTGATAGTCAATCTTCCCTCATGGAGCAAAATCAGGGGGATTCAGTTGATCACCGATGAAGACCTCGCCGGTCTTGCGGAGATTCAGGTTATGCTATATCTTGGTTCACGGTCAGTACCGGTGGCATCTGTAAAACTCGGTGATCTTCTCGATGGCGAGATAAGGCCTCTCAATATCTCCTGTTCAGGGAACGATACGGTTACTATAGTCCTCACCGATCATGAAAAAATCGTCCAAAAAAAGGAGATAAAATTCCAGCTTCTTGGAGATGAAAATCTATCATCTGATGTTGTTTGGATGTAATAATCCCAATTTTTTCTTTTCATGGTGAAGCATGCGTTATGTTACCTTTGAGAGGCCCTGATGGATTCAGCACTATTATTCCAAAGTATGCACTCTCATTGTATGACATAGGGTGAGGGATTATTTCCAGATAACCATCCTAAATAACATATTGCAAAATATTCTGGAATATTCCAGAGTATTTGCAGATATCTATGTCGTGCTTTTTTTGTGCACGTCTTGTAATAATCTCTGTTTCACTGCCATTATTTCAAGACGTTGTGCAATGCACTATAACCATAATACCTCTCCTCATCTTATAATCAATTATAATGATAATCAAAAATATTTGTTTTATTATTGTATTGGTCTTTTTTCGCTCATATCTGTCTGTTCTGCTGATGAATCTCCAGGGAATAAAATTCTCTTAGAGGGAGGAGAGAGTTTTCTCTCAGAAAATAAAGACGGGAGTTGAACCTGACGATACAGAATATAATCCCGTATGGAGTTATTTTTAACAATCCGGAATCTATTACTCTCCTGGAAATGGCATTGGCCAATATTAACCCCTCATGAATGCCGGGCTCATTTTCAGTAACCCTGATGGAGATAATTCGTCACACGTTCAGGTTTCACAATCGGATTATTCTGCTGATACCAAAAATCTGACTTTCGTCATTCATCCCCTGGAATTCTATGAGGGGAGCATTCTTGCTGATCTGAAAGAACGGTCAGAAAGTCTCAATCCTGATATCGTCAGAAATGCACATGTCACCAGAATTTATTTAGAGAAAGAATTGTCTGTTTCTGAAAATTTTGGTGATATGAACCGGTGCATGGATGATTGTGAAAGATATTATCCAAAATCGACCCGGTATTTATGTGAAATGAATTGCATGGAATATTCTGAAATCAGAATATCCTGATCTTTCAATAGTTGTAACAATTGCCAGCTGGACTACCTATGTGGTGTACCCGGATGCTGCGGATGATGGACTGGTCCAGATTGCTCTTGGAAGTGCCGTCGTAAACCGGAGTCGCTTTCATGACAGACTGGTTCGGTTCACTCCCGGGGTGGAACAGGAATCCCCGATCCTTGCAGAATACCTGTCACAGTATGACCGGGTTGCAATCGTTGGTGGAGACAATGATTATGCACACGGGTATATGAACGCCCTGAAATCACTCATCCCGGATAAAATCATAGATATTGTGCAATATAATCCTGATACACTGCCCGACAGTCTGAACCTGACATCGGTCAAAAAAAGTAATCCTGACGTTATCCTGCTGCTGAGTGTATCAGAAGCCGGGGAAGTAGCAAAAATGATTAGAAATAACGGCATATCTGCACCACTTGTTGGAACACGAGTCATAGAACGAAATACTCTTCTTGAAATCCCGGCTGCAGATGGACTTATCTTTACCATTCCGGCACTCAACGGATCTGTTCCGTTCTTCTCCCGGTACCGGGAGGAATATGAGGAGGATGCAACATTTTACGGGGCAGAGGGGTATGATGCCATGAATATTCTGTATGATGCAGTTCAAAGATGTGGTGATGATCAGGAATGCCTCACATCATGGTTTACGGAAAACCTGTACCCTGGTTCACTCGGGGACGTTCAGTTTGATGAAAACCGGGTGGCCTTCTATCCGATTGAATTTAAAGTCATCCGAAATGGTACGTTTGAACAATATGAGGAATGATACCTGTTCAGTGATAAATCTGGCCTGCTGATAATTTGAATGACACTTATATTACATAGATATTATAAAATTAAATAATATCCAGAATATACTTATCTTTATGAAAATTGGCTTATATCAAAATGAGGGTAGGTATTGCATTCAAAATTAAATTAAAGCCTATGTAGCAGTTGTAACACTTGTAGCAGATCCAGAGAAGAGACCTGTCCATTTTTTTTATATTGTAAGAGAAAAAAACTAACACGAAATTTACGTTCCCTCTTCCCTGAATGTGAAGAGAATCTTTCCTTATGAAAAAGGATTCATCATATTGTGGTATTATGTTATATATGCATATACGTGGTAATGATAATACGAAATGGAACGATTGAAACTGCCAATTGGCATCCAGTCTTTTAAAAAGATTCGGACTGGTGGGTATGCATATGTTGATAAAACACGTTTCATTCAATCGTTAGTTGATAATGGATCATATTACTTTCTTTCACGGCCCCGTCGGTTTGGAAAAAGTCTTCTGCTTGATACCATAGATCATGCTTTTTCTGGAAAAAAAGAATATTTTCTTGATCTTTATCTCAACACACCAGAAGCATCATGGGATTTTTCCAGTGTGTATCCGGTTGTCAGGATAAGCCTTGGACAACGTATCAACAGGAATGCTGATGAACTGGGTGAATATCTGACTCATATACTCTCTGGAGAAGCTGAACGATATAATGTAGGTCATGATAAATCATTATCTCCCGGTTTCCAATTGGATCTTCTGATAAAAAACCTCTATGCAACCTATCAGAAGCCTGTTGTCGTTCTTATAGATGAGTATGATAAACCAATTCTTGATGCGATAGAGGATAGAGAAGCCACTCGTATATTACGCGATGAATTAAAAAGTTTTTATGGCATTTTAAAGGATCTGGATCCATATTTGAAATTTGTTCTCCTCACCGGGGTCTCAAAATTCTCAAAAACAGGTATTTTTTCTGGTCTGAACAATCTTGATGATATCACCCTTGATCCCCGGTACTCTGCCATCTGTGGATATACCCATGAAGATCTTGAGCAGGTATTCAGGGAATATCTGACCGGTTTTAATCCTGAAGAGATCAGGGAGTGGTATAATGGTTATTCATGGTCCGGTCAGACCGTTTATAATCCCTTCGATATCTTAATGCTCTTTTCCAAGAAGATGTTTCGTTCATATTGGTTTGAGACCGGTACCCCTTCTTTTCTTCTCAGATTATGGCAGAAAAATCCACGGTTCCCGGGCGATTTTGATGGCTTAATAGCCGGTGAAGATCTGCTTGGATCTTTTGATGTTGATAATATCAGGGTTGAGACGTTATTATTTCAGGCCGGTTATCTGACGATAAAAGACTGGACTTCTGACCCGGTACGTGGATTTCAATGTACCTTAGGATATCCGAATATCGAAGTGAGAACATCACTGAACCTGTTATTCTGTCAGACTTTATCCGGATTTCCTGTATCCGGGATGCGAAACCGGTTATTTGATGTTCTGGAGAAGAATGATGGAGAGGGATTAAAAGATCTTATTCATTCTTTTTTTGCTTCAATTTCGCATGATTGGTACCGGAAAAATCAATTATCGTCTTTTGAGGGATACTATGCAAGTATCATGTACACTATTTTTGCAAGTCTTGGATATCATGTAATAGCAGAAGATACTACGAATAAGGGACGCTTAGATTTGACGGTAATTACGACCCTGGCAGCATGGATCTTTGAATTTAAGGTGAAAAGAGAGAAATCTCCCGAAGAGAAAAGCCCATTGGAGCAGATAAAACGTAAAGGATATTCTGAAAAATATAAAGCCAAGGGCCTGAAAATATGGGAGATTGGAATCGTTTTCGATCCTGAAACCCGCAATATAATCGAATGGGATCAGAGATCAGGTTGAATATTTTCCCTAACTGGGTGATACTGTTCATACGTCGTACCGATCACTCACATACTACCCGGATGAGGGATATGGGGAGGATGTCAAAAAAAGAACTTCCTCTGTACCAATAGAACAGCTACAACTGTTACAACTGTTACAGGGGCTTTGTTTTAACTTTCAGCCTATAATTCCTGCTACTACTCCATATAGGGTGTGTATTGTGAAAAAACAAGGCTCCTCTGGAATTCGTATCCTCTTATCGAAGGGGGCGAGATGGTGGGGAAATCCGACTCTCTCCTGTTCATTCATCAGTAGGAACATCCTCATTAAACTAATCCTATTTTCCGCCTTCATAGGCACACTGACCGGTCCGGGGGGAGTTACATATCGGAAGCAGGTAGCACTCTTCCAGATCTTCATCAGAACTACAGTCAACACAGAGCACGATCTCATTTTCCACATCATGATAACTGGCAGGTTCCCCGCATCTGGAGCAAAGAATTTCAGGTTGATCATTCATACCAGCCATTATTATCTTGCCCTTTTCATTGTGCCATGGAATGGAATCAGCAACCTTCAGCCTGAGTTCGGTAGTAGTCCCAAAATCATATTCATAGCGAAATGTTATACCATTACAGAGAACGTTCTTGATTTTCTCCTACATAGATCTGGCATCACCAAAAAAATCGTTCATTCCTGATTCAGAACAACTCTGGTAATCCACTCCCATAATCGTACATGCACTTACATGACCACAACACTCTACCCAGATGTCATGTAAGGATCTATCCAGATGTTCAAGCATTTCCGCAGGTTTGACAAGAAGAACCATCCAGTATGGAGAGGAATACGGGGTATCAACCATAATGGCTAACCTCTCCTCACCCGACTCCGGAGAATGTTTTTTTCATATGTGTAACAGCGGTGCGTTTGGTTATCGGTTCTTTACAGATAGAACATGAACCAGATGCAGCAGCTTGTTTGGCCATCAAAAGAATATTGATTGAATATGTTAAAAATCCTATTTAATCTGGTCCAACCTCCTTGTGATTCGGATCTGATGCGATGTATATCGAATATTTTTAATCTCTAGAAATCAACCTAACCAAACTGGGAGTGTAGGTACATGAAAATGCTACTTATTTGTGCATTCCTTATGGGATTAGTAATGCTTCCTCTTGGAGTTATGGCTGAGGAAGTCACTCTTGCAGAGGAGGAAACCGCCGGTGCAAATCTCAGTGAAGAAGTTGCCATTGTAGAAACAAACACGCCAAATATGGCTCCAATGTTTGGTAAAGTTCACCAGACTCTTCTGATGGCAACAGAAGAAGCATTTGGATATCTCCTAACTGGTGATATCGCTGAAAAAGAGACATTTTTTAAAGAGATTGCTCTGTCAGAGGAAGCAATGACCGCGTTTGAAGAGGCAGCATCTGGTGCCACGGAAGATGAGCAGGTTTTAGTTGCAGGATATGAAGATGTCATGACCTCATATGCAAACTTGACTGTTGCAGCTAATACCATGTTTACTTCATTTGAAGCAGAAGGAAAACCTGTAAAAGATGATGTTATTGCATTTGAAGCATCTGTGGATAGTGTCTTTGATGCAGCTGACAAGGTATGGGATGAGTATAACGTTGGTGGCACTCCTGCAACTGTTGATGCCAGCTTCCGTTCTCTGTATGGCCGGTTACTTGCTGCAGTACAGGAATCATATGCCTATCCGATCCTTGGCGATGTGATTGAAAAAGAGGATGCTCTTGCCGACTTTGCAGACTTCGACACTGTTGTTGCAGAATATGAGCAGAAATATCCTGACGCATCATATGATGATATCAAAGCAGAGAAGGCAGAGATAATGGCAGCAGCAGAGGCAATGTTTGCATCATTTGAAGAGAATGGTACGGCTGATCCAGAGGCTGTA
>NZ_DAONKG010000147.1:0-6263 GCF_035406105.1 Methanospirillum sp. | reverse complement strand
GGATTTCCGATGGTAGCAGACAGACCGATGATCTGCATACCAGGGTTGGTAAACCGCAGCTTGGTGATGACCATCTCAAGCGTGGCCCCCCGGTTCTCTGATCCGATCAGATGGACCTCATCAAGGACAATGCACGTGATCTTTGAGAGCCAGGGAGTCCGATTTCGAAGCAGGGAGTCGGTCTTCTCACTTGTAGCAACGATGATGTCATTCTCTCCAAGGTATGCATCGGTCCGGTCAAAATCACCGGTCGCGATACCGACCCTGATCCCCCCTTTCTTAGAAAATTCATCATATTTTTCTGATGCAAGGGCACGAAGCGGGACAATATAGAGGCATTTGCCACCTGCAGCAATCCGTGACCACATGGCCATCTCGGCAAGGAGTGTCTTTCCACTGGCAGTCGGTATCGATATTAACAGATTTTTTCCTTCGAGTAACCCGTGCCTGATGCACTCCGCCTGAGGCGGGTATAATGTTCTGATCCCTTTTGCCTGACATGCTCTGATAAAGGGTTCGGGAAGGGGGAGGGATGCAATATCCATTCCGGTTCACCAGTGAGAAGGGATCAGAAAAGACATAATCTTCCTGTTAATAGTAGTAACTGATCATATCCTGCTTCAATTCGCGACGTTTCTTCTCAAGGAATGAGAATACCGATTCATGGGAGATCCCTTTGATAAGCATCTCGATTGCTTCCCTGGCAATCTTCACCTGTTCAACGGTGCCGATGATCCCGATGGTTTTGCCATAAACGGAGATCTCTGTTGCCGTCATGTCCTGGATCTGTGCCCGGGATCGACCATCACGTCCGATAATTCGCCCTCTGATCCGTTCAATTTTTGAATCGCTGCCGGCATATTCAGAGAGCTCAATAATCTCAAGATACAGGTCAGGATCCTCTAGGAGTATTGAGGCGCGTTCAGGAGAGAAGCCGCGGGCTATTGCTTTTACGGTCTCAACCGCCTGAATAAACCCGTCAGCATCCTCACCCTCGATACTGACAAGCCCCTCTTCACTGTCAACCAGTATCCGTGTTTTTGTCTTCTCTTCTATCTCCCGCTTTGTCTGCCCTTTTTTTCCGATAAGAACCCCTATTCGTTCCTGGGTTATTCGTGTTTCCTGTTGCATACATGACTCCTTTGGTTATTGCGGCGATGTACCGCACAGCTTTTCAAGAATCTCTGATATCTCTCTCGTGGTACATCGCTCATTGAAGAACCGGTTCAGCTGTTCCAGATCGCGTTTCAAAAAACCCGGAGCATGGGGATGATCCCGGGTGACGGCCTGTCCCATGTCTATGAGATATGGATGTCCTCTCCCATAGAGAATGTTATATTCCGAGAGATCCCCATGAACCAGTTTTGCCTGTCTCCAAAGAATTCTGATATCCTCTAAAATCTCATCATAGACCCTCTGGGCATCATCAAACACTGCAAGCCGGAGCTGGGGAAAAGCACTGGTTTCCTCCCCTAAAAATTCCATGACCAGTACATTCCGATCAAAGATCAGCGGGTGCGGGACCAGTATTTTTGCTTCCTCTGCACGCCTAAGGTTTGAAAACTCTTTTCTGGTCCAGGCGAATATCACATCCCGACGGTTTTTCCCGATATTGATAAATCTCCGGTCAGCGGTGATATAGTCCTGCATCTTCTTAAAATTCGCAGTCCTCGTCAGGTATATCTTCACCGCCACAGGGGTCCCATTCCGGTCGGCGAGGTACACATTTGCCTCCTTTCCGGTGGATATCGGCCCACCCATAGATGTAATCCAACCCTTGGAAAGGAGTTTATAAAGGCCGAGGAGGGTGTATTCATCAAATACATCATCCCTGACCTTAAGCTGGTCAAGTCCCTTGATTTTTGTCCTGAGTTCATCGACTCGTTTATCAAATTCATCTGTCTGCCGATCTCTCAAGAACTCACCCGATTTACTTCAGATACTGCCGAACCGGAGCAAGGATGGTAATGAGGCTCTCTGCAACGGCAGTCTTCAGATCTGCCGGGTGTATCTGTCCTTGTGCATAGGCATGTTCCATCTCCTCATATGATCCAAATGTCCGGTTTCCACCAAATTTTTCCGGCCGTTCAATGGTAACGGTTTCCATTCGCGGGAATATATGATGCTGAAGCACCTGCAGGACCGGGTTGTCGACAATCTCCGGCGGACAGAATGCTTTCTTCATCTTCTTTCTGATATCATCCTCGGACTCTGCAACTGAAATGTAGTTCCCCTGGGATGAGGACATCTTCTTCCCATCAAGGCCATGGAGGATGGGAACGTGGATACAGACCGGAGAAGGGTAGTTTTTCGCAGGCAGATACTCACGTGCCAGCATGTGGATCTTCCGCTGATCGATACCTCCAAGGGCCGCATCAACCCCGAGCATCGCAATATCTGCCATCTGCATGATGGGGTATACCATCTGTGATACTGTCGGGTTGTCCATCTGCCTTCCGACCTCATCCATACTCCGTTTGGCGCGGTTCAGGGTGATCGCCTGAGATAATTCATGGACCAGGATCTGATATTCAGGAGAGAGCTGAAATGAAGACCCGAGCACATAGCGGATGTCAGTCAGCCCAAGCCCCTCAAAACAGCGGCGGTTATATTCAGCCAGTTTTTTTACTTCTTCCATTGTCCCTTTCCGGTTCAGGAACGCATGGAGATCAGCAAGGAGAACAGTGACTTCAAAACCTGCATCTCTGAGATCTATCAGTTTATTGATCGTAACCAGATGCCCAAGATGGATCTCTCCACTTGGTTCATATCCTGCGTAGACCTTTCTGACCGGACGGTCAAGGAGGGAACGCAGTTCCTCGTCAGTAACAACCTCGACCGTGTTCCGTATTACACGGGCGTATGTATCCATTCTGAGGAGGTTTGTATTTGACCGTGATAATAGGATGAGTGATTAGAGGGCAGTAAACTGCATAGCCTCGTTCGTCATCCTGATAGAGGTCTCCGGGTCAGTGACCGCTCCCATCATCGCGCGGATTGCATCCACGTTTTCTATCACAACATCGGCCTCCTGATGGATTGCCTGGAAGAAGAAGAGTTCCTTTCCGACCATATTGACCGATGCCTCAAATATTCCATTCTCCCATAAGTCAGACCTCGGCCGGCCCATATCCATGACATATTCTTTTAGTTCTGCTGTGCTCTTGATGGCAGTCTTCGGCTGTACAAGACCGATCCGGTTATGGTTTCTCATAACGGCAAGCACATCATCACGGCTCACTTCTTTCTTCAGTTCGATAGTGATTGCATGCATGTGCATCTGAGTCGTCGGCACAATCATCGCCATGGTTATTATATCGATATGGGGGAGGACGGTGTTCACGTCAGGTCCATGGTGGCTGGGAATGGTCGGCGGGTCAAGGACAACGGCATCAATCGGGCCCTTTTTGACGACATGAGGATCGGCTCCACGTCTGACCATCACCGCCCTGACTTTGGTGACCCCGAATGCGTCATCCATGGCCTTAATAACCCGGCACAGTCCGGTCGTGTTACATGAGACTACCCTGACAAACTGTCTTCCGATAGCATCCTTATAATTTGCATGGGCATTGAAAGAAAATCCTGCGACTTCGTGGTCTTCACCACCCTGCCAGATTGCCTTTACACCGGCTTTCTCATAGAGAGGCTTATTAGACTCACCAACCCCTCCTGGTGTTGCATCAACCACAATGTCGGCTTTTTTAAGCATGTCCTCAACGGAACCTGCAACCGGAATTCCTGCTTTTGTAAATGCATCCTTCTTACTCATGTCAGCAATATATACCGGGTACCCCCTCTGAACGGCAATCAATGCCTCTGCTGATGGTTTTGTCTTTGAAACCCCGATAATCTCCATATCCTTCTGGGCAGAGACTGCATCTGCAACCCGCTTTCCGATGGTTCCATATCCATTAATTGCAACTTTGATCATCCTGTGGACCTCGCTCAAATGATGATTGATTGGTATCTGCTTTATAAATACATATAATGTGTCCTTGCAATCCATTCATCCCAGCTGGGTATGGTGATCGAAAATCAACACCGTGGATTGTCCCCTGTCTGGATAATGAATGAATAAGGTGTAACAACTCCCCGGTGGGATCATACGGATAGTAAAAGAGATGTCCTTTGCAGGAACAATCAGATGAACCAAAGCCTGTGATCACGTCTCCGGTCATCTGGTGTGCAATATGGCATTCGATCCGCTCCTGTGTATGGATACAGTACGCACCGGTGACCTGAAAGCATGGGGAGATAAGGAGTGAGTCGATATGCCAGCAGGGTCTTCTGTCTTTTTCAGAATTCAGCCTGAAATGTCGCATGACCCGTGCAAATCCCCCTGCCCCAAGAGCAGATCCCACATAGGCATGCCATCCGGCTGAAAAAATCCTCTTACCACTGGCTCCTACGCGAATTTGGCACTCGTCATTCTGTACGAGGAGGATGTATACTCCCTTATCCATAGACTGACTGGATGAGAGCAGCAGCGGCCTTAATAAACCGTTCCCCATTCTCCCGTGCCGGTATTCCATGACCTGGATAGAGACCGCCAACCTTCAGCGTGGAAAGCATGTGAAGAGAATCTGAGAGCACGGTTCTGCTTCCACCTGGAAAGTCATACCGCCCGAATGCACCATCAGAAAAGACGGTATCCCCGGAGATGAGTTCTTCAGAAGCCCTGTCATACAGGCAGATACTTCCTGGGGTATGACCGGGGGTGTGTAGGATCTCGTATCCATCAAATACCTCCCCTCCCTCAAGGATGATATCAGGAATGATCCCTGGTGAATGTTCACCAAAATGCATCGCAAGACTGAGGTTGTCATTGTTCAGTCCTTCAGCATCTGCCTCATGAATACAGATCTTTGCCCCGGTCATCTTCTGTATCGCAGGGAGGTAGGCGATATGATCAAAATGACAGTGGGTCAGGATGATGTGGGTAATCGTGTTCCGATGCGCCTCAATTGCCATCGGGGTCACCCCGGCGTCAACCAGAATCGTGCCCCGTGCAACATAGGCGTTTGCGTACATCCCTCTTCCCGGGATGAATTTTACTGCCATGTGACTATCATATTCCTCTGCATACAACAAGTAGGATATGGTACATACCCGATATTCCCTTCCTGATACTTCAGTTCTGCAGACGGTTTCACAAACCGAATCATTAGAGACTGACCGGTTAATTAGGCTGATTGAGGCAGGAAGGGTGGTTGTTCCTCTAAACCCCTCGCGACCTCACCCTCCGTGTGCCATCGGGCAGGGATGCAGGGTCAAGGTCAATGTCAATGTGGGCACGTCCCGGGATGTCTGTGATCCGTCCCTTGAAAAAGAGAAGGCAGAAGCAGCTTTACAGAATGGTGCCCACACCTTGATGGATCTCTCAACCGGAGGGGATCTTCCTGCTATCCGTCGGACTATCCTCACCTTTCCGGTTCCTGTCGGGACGGTCCCGATCTATGAGGCAGTACGACGGGCAGGCTCGGCATGTGATGTTGACGGAGATCTTTTATTTACTGTGATTCGTGAGCACTGCAGGGACGGGGTTGACTTTCTTACGCTGCATTGTGGTGTCAATCAGGATGTCCTGCGTTCGCTTCGGGAAGATCCGCGACGGATGGGTGTTGTTTCCAGAGGGGGAGCATTTCATGTGGCGATGATGGCTGCACGGGAAGAAGAAAATCCACTGTTTCATGAATTTGACTACCTGTGTGAGATTCTGGCTGAATACGAGGTTGTTGTCAGCCTGGGTGACGGAATGCGTCCGGGGTGTCATGAGGATGCGTCCCGGGAGGCAAAGACTGTTGAATATCTTAACCTTGGCCGGCTTGCCAGACAGGCTCATCATCTTGGTATTCCCCGGATGATAGAAGGACCGGGTCATATGCCTTTTGAGCAGATAGGATACAATGTCAGGATGATAAAGGAGCTGACTGATCAGGCCCCGCTCTATCTTCTCGGTCCGCTTGTTACCGATATCGCGTCAGGATATGATCATGTAGTTGGTGCAATAGGCGGAGCGGTTGCGTGCAAACATGGTGCAAATTTCCTGTGTATGGTATCCCCGAGTGAACACCTTGCTCTACCACGGGTCCATGATATCATTGAGGGGACGAGAGCCTCGGTTCTTGCAGCGCATGTCGGAGATCTGCTTGCCGGCCGGAAAGATGCATATGAGCGTGAAATCCTGATGGGAAAGGCACGCTTTGAACTTGACTGGGAAACACAGTTTAAAACGTCGTTATTTCCTGATGTGGCACGAC